>JAIFMT010000040.1 GCA_020048295.1 Rhodoferax sp. | reverse complement strand
ACTTCGACGGCACCAACTCGGACATCCGGTACAGCCGCACCAAGATCGTAGGCGAGACAACCCGCCAGCACACCCCGGCCCAACTGCGGGCCATGAAGAATGTCGGCTTTCAGGTGGAAGTTCCGACCCTAAAAGAACGCGCACAAGCCATCTGGAAAGACGCTGGCAAGAAGTTGGCCCAAGGCATCGCCGACCAATTCGCACCCATCAAGGACATGGACCTGAAGGCTTACGGCCTGATGCGGCTGGCCAAGGGTGCCAGCGGTGCGTTTGAATCCCTGCTGCATGGCGGGCTACTGAAGCTCTCCGACAATGTGTATGACTTCGATGAAACCAAGCGTGGCGGGATGATTGACAAGCTGCTGATGCCACTGCAAGGCGAGCACCACGATTTCATGCGCTGGGTGGCAGCGAACCGCGCCGAGCGCCTGATGGGCGACGGCAAAGAGCACCTGTTCAGCCCGCAGGACATTGCCGACCTGAAGACGTTGGCCACAGGGCAGGCGGCATTTGACTACACCATCCAGAACGGCATTCGCGCCGGGCGCACCACACGCGACCGGGCCGAGATTTACCGAGACTCGCTGGTGACGTTCAACAGCTTCAACAAGAACGTGCTGGACATGGCCGAGCAATCCGGCCTGATTGACGGCGCATCAAGGGCGGTGTGGGAGCATGAGTTCTACGTGCCGTTTTACCGGGTGGCTGACGACTCGGACGGTGGCGTGCGCGGCATGAACATCAAGGGCGGCGTGCTGCGCCAACAAGCGTTCAAGCAGCTCAAGGGCGGCAAGAATGCGCTCAACGCCGACTTGCTGGACAACACGCTGATGAACTGGGCGCACCTGTTGGACGCCAGCGCCAAGAACCGTGCAGCCAAAGCAACCATCGAGGCGGCTGAACGGCTGGGTGTGGCGATTGGTGGCAACCAGGCAACCCTGGCGCAGATGGGAACCAGCGTCAACAACAAGAACGGCGTGGTGTGGTTCATGGACGGCGGCGTGAAGCGCTACAGCCTGATCGACAACCAGGGCGATGGTGCCTACCTGATGACCGCCATCACCGCACTGGAGTACGCCGGGATGCGCAGCCCGATCATGAACGCTATGGGCTTCATGAAAAGCGTGCTGACCATTGGCGTGACAGCTTCACCCTTCTTCAAAATCCGCAACTTGATCCGCGACTCGGTGACGGTGATTGGCACCTCTGGCATCAATACCAACCCGCTGGCCAACGTGGCGCAAGGCTGGAAGATGACCAACCCCAAGAACGACGCCTATTTCCGGCTGCTGGCTGGTGGTGGCACGATTCACTTTGGCACGATGCTCGAAGGCTCAGAAGCCAAGCGGGTGCAGGCGCTGGTGGAATCTGGCGTAGATGCGGGCACCATCCTGAACAGCGACCACAAGGTCAAAGCGTTTTACCGCAAGTTCATCGAACCCGGCATCACCGCCTACAACGAGTTGGGCAACCGTGGCGAAACGGTGAACCGGGCCAGCCTGTACGCGCAGCTTGTCAGCCAAGGCATGACCCATGCCGAAGCCTCATTGCAGGCGCGTGACCTGATGGACTTCTCAATGCAGGGCAGCTTCACCAGCATCCGGTTCCTGTCGCAAGTGGTGCCATTCTTCAACGCACGAATTCAGGGCATGTACAAGCTGGGCCGCGCTGCCAAGGAAGACCCGGCGCGGTTCTCTGCGGTGGTGGGTGCTGCTGCTGTAATTTCGCTGGGCCTGCTGGCGGCGTACAGCGACGACGACGATTGGAAGAAACGCGAGGACTGGGATCGCAACAACTTCTGGTGGTTCAAGTTCGGCGGCGTGGCCTTCCGCATTCCCAAGCCGTTCGAGATTGGCGCAATTGCAACCCTGGCAGAGCGCAGCTTTGAACTGGCGTTTGAAAAGGAGATGACAGGAACCGCTTTCCGCAAGCAGGTCATGACGCTGCTGGGTGACAACCTGAGCATGAACCCGATACCGCAGATCGTCAAGCCCATCATCGATGTGTACGCCAACAAGGACAGCTTCAGCGGCAACCCCATCGAGAGCATGAGCATGGAGCGCCTGAAGGCTGATTACCGTTTCAATGACCGCACCAGCATGGCAGCGCGCGGCTTGAGCACCGCGGCCAACAGTGTGACCGGGCTGGTGGGGGTGGAAACCCTGTCGCCCGTGCAGATTGACCACATGCTGCGCGGCTACTTCGGATGGCTGGGCACCTTCATTGTGGGGGCTGGCGACAAGCTGGCACGCCCCGCAACCAGTCAAAACGAGCAGGCAGCACCGGACTACTGGAAAACCGCAACGGGCGGCATGATCAGCGACCTGCGCGATGCGCCGAGCAAGTACGTGTCGCACCTGTACGACCAGTCCAAAGTGATTGACCAGGCATACGGCACATGGCGCGCGCTGGTCAAGCAGGGCGACAAGCAGGGTGCATCGGAGTTTGCTGCCGACAATCAGGAGCTGATCGGCAAACACCGTCAAGTCGAGGCCATCAAACGCACCGCATCCAAGTTGAATGAGCGGGTTCGGCAGATTGAGCGCAGCGACATGAGTGCGCAAGAAAAGCGCGATCAGATACGCCGCATCAGGAACCAGCAGGAGTTGATTGCCAAGCGGCTCGCGCCACTTTAAAACGGTTTGTCAGGAAACGATGGTGCCTGCCCCATGAAAAGGCAGGACACCACGTTGATGACGACCGCCAGAAAGATCAGCCAGTGCACGATGATTTTGAGCATCCGGCGATTTTGGCACCTTCTTTGCCTGCAAGCAAATTAAAGTCAGCGTTTTGGCAGTGGTCCGTTTCTAGCTACTGATTCCGTAATTGATCGCTCAACAGACCATCCAAAATTAAGCCTCTTGCGTAGGGTTTGGTAGCCAATTCCCATCTCTCTTGCCCACTCTGCAACCGTCTGTGACCTTCCGTCATATTCCAAAACGACATTGCTTCGCTTGTTGTTTTCCTGTTCGCGCATGGTTGACCACTGGCAGTTTTCTTTTTCATAGCCCTTGTCATTCTTGATGCGGTCAATCGTTGTGCCATCTGGCCGAGGCCCCATATCTTCGAGAAAGTTTTCAAATGAATTCCATCGCTCACATATCGTTATCCCACGGGCACCATAGTCGGGGTACTGATCGGAGTTCTTGTTCAGACAGCGCGTTCGCATTGACTGCCACGACTTGTATGTCGGCGTATTGCAAAGCCTGTGCGTGGCATTTTGGATGTTGCGTTTTATGACCGCTTCAGAAGCCAGGCAGCCGCAAGATTTAACCATGCCGCGAGATAGATGATCGCCCCTGACAACCTTTGTTTTTCCGCAAGTACAGAGGCATAACCAATGCCTTGGTTTATCGTCTTTTGCCGCGACGGTGAGGCGTGAAAACTGTTTATTTATCATTCGCCCATTATGGCATATTAATGTGGTGTAAATACATTGCCATAGCGATAGGCTTGCTCGGGCTGGCCTTCACCACCATGCCCTACGGAATAGCAATTCTGGCGGGCATGGCCTGGATTTATTCACGCGGCTGATTGGCACAATGTGCCACTGAAGCCACCCTGACACGGTGGCTTTTTTCATGGGTGACTGGCACATTGTGCCACCCCAAGCGCTAAGGTTTGCCCCAAACACCCCACTGCCCTAGAGTGCCTGCATCTTCGGAAAGGGCACCACCATGGCACGCGAACAATACATTTATGAAGTCAATGCAGTAGGAGGAAAAGGCTTTCTGATTGACCGGAGAACAGAACAGATCGTTGGGACTACTTCTCGGGGCGTTGATCTGTACTTTGTGAATGGTGAAACCAATCCCCTCACCGGGGGGTTTGAACTTTCAGCCGGTGAAACGGCCATACCCGTCACCTCCCCGATGACATTTGCACAACTGCAATTTGCAATTGCTGCGGGGTTCGTTGGCTTGGCGTTTGTCACTGACATGGGCAATGGCTCAATCTGGGTGTCTGATGGAACGAGAGCGCGACCGCTTAACGGCGAAGTTGTCTTGTATTCAAACTTGTCTCCCGTCCCTCTTTCCAATGCCCAAGCTCGCGCAGTCGGTATCGCTGTGCCTTTACCAATTGGCCTTTGGCAAAATGGTGATGTGCTTGAGGTCTCTTGTGACATCAGCAAGAGTGGCGCTGTCGATGGTTCAAACACTTACATGGCCGTTGGGGCTTCGGCAGCTCTGACTGGGACCCAGCTCGGCAACGGGAATATGAATTTTTCCGCTGCGAATCGCCGCTACATGGGCACCTTCCGCTTCCTGAGAAATTCAGCCACATCTGTCACATTGCTGAATGGTCCGACTGGTCAGGATGGGCTGGTTGCGTCGTCAGACTTGGCATCGACCACCGCCACAGTCTTGGACATGGATGCCGCGCTGCGGTATCTACAACTTTCAAATGCTATGGGTGTTGGCGGGTCAGATGTGTTGTCGGTGACGAAGATGTTTGTCAATCTTATCTCAGCATGAACGAGTATTTCATAGACCCAAACCGTGGGGACGATTCCAAAAACGGAATTGGTCAGGCAAACGCCATCCGAACGCTCGCACGTCTGCACGCTATCAACCCGAATCCTGGCGGTGGCGGCGGCATCTACCTTGCAAGCGACGGCTTGCACACTTTGACGCCCACCCGGCTGGCAAACAGCCAAGTCGGTCTGTATTTGTTCAAAGGCACAGGCCCAACCGACCGGGCAACCCTTAGCAGCTATGACCCAGCGGGTGCGTCATCAACAAAACCGAGTGTGGCGTCACGGTGGTATCCGTCCTCGTCAGATTGGACATGGGACGCCACTTTGCACAACGGCGCGCCAAAAGGCTGGTACATCCAATTCGCTTGGAACTCAATGGGTTGGAACATGGCGGTCAAGTGCGGTGGCAAGTACGCAGTTACGACCAACCAGGGCAACATCACGGGTGGCGGGCTGATCAACATCACTAAAAACGGGATGACGGCTGACACACTGCGGTTCAATGCGGACAGCACGGTATCTGGCGCACATCGGCTGTATTTGGCTGGTGGTGGCCTCTCGGCGCTGGCAAATCCGAGCGTCTACTTTGGCCCACTGGGTGTTGAGATCGGAAGCAAAGCGTTTTTCATCTACGACTGTGGCGAGTACACGGTTGTGGACGGCCTGGAATTCACTGGCGGCAGCCTGCTGCACTACTCGGTGGCCACGGCAGACAAACAAGTGCCTGGTGTGACGGTAAAAAATATCACCAGTGACTCAAGTGCAGAGATTATCATCCTGGCTGGATCGTCTGGGGGCACATCCACGCTTCTGGAGGCTGATGTTTCCTATTGCGATATGAAGAACCTCACCGGCCCGGGTGTGATCGCCTACGGCAAAGGCGTTGCTGGAAAGATTCACCACAATAAAGTCAAAACGGGGAATTTAGCATCAGCGCAAGGCGCATCGATTTATGTGGTTGCAGACTCACTTAGCCGGTCAATCGACATTGAGCACAACTACGGCGACGACATTCGCAGCGGCACGGGGAATTGCACCTTTGACGGTAGTTTTGCCTACGCTGACTCAGGCGCGACCAATGTTCGGATTCGGTGGAACCGTTGTGACAACAGCTACAAAGCCTTCCAGTTAAACCACGGAAAATACGGTGAGTTGGTTGGAAACGTCGCTTACAACTGCGATGTGTTTGCAACCTGCACTGACGCGGATTTAAAGGGCACTGCTGACTATCGCGTGTGCAACAACACGCACTACGGCACAACCGGCATGGATAGCTTCCCGCGTGGCGTGCATTCGGACGAATTCACGAACG
>JAIFMT010000101.1 GCA_020048295.1 Rhodoferax sp. | reverse complement strand
CCAATGATCTGCTCCAGCTGCTTGACGCGGTGGCTCACCGCGCTGGGTGTCACACACAGTTCTTCGGCGGTTTGCGTCACACTGCGCAGACGCGCTAACGCCTCAAAAGTTAACAAACACTGGATGGGGGGGATGCGGGCAGCGGGCATGGTAAACATTGTTACATTGCCATCGGCCAATGCAACGCACTGTACCGTCCCCACCAAGGGCCCTGACGGCGTGCGCCCGCCTCATTAGAATCTGTCCCCTTTTCCCCATCCGGGGGAGCATTCACCCACGAGGTTCCATGACGTCCCATGCCACAAGCGCCGGGCGCACTGTTTTGTCCCGACTTCGGCAGATGCAGCTGCCACCGCATGATCTGCTGCGCGATGCGTCTTACCGCCGCCTGTGGACATCCATCCTGATCAGCTCGCTGGGCGGTCAGATCACCATGCTGGCGCTGCCGCTGACGGCTGCGGTGCTGCTGCACGCCACCCCGTCGCAAATGGGCTTGCTCACCAGCATGGAGCTGTTGCCATTCGTGCTGCTGTCGTTGCCTGCCGGTGTCTGGCTGGACAGGGTGCGCAAACTCCCGGTTTACGTGGCAGGCGAAGGGCTGATTGCGCTGGTGCTGGCCAGTGTGCCACTGGGTTGGTACTTTGGCTGGCTGTCGATGCCGTATATGTATGCGGTTTCGTTCGCCATTGGCTGTGTGTTTGTCACCGCCGGTACGGCCGCGCAAATCGTGCTGACGCAAGTGGTGCCGCGCGAGCGGCTGGTGGAGGCGCATGCCAAAAATGCGCTGGCATCATCTGGCGCTGAAGTGGCCGGACCCGGCCTGGCTGGCGCCTTGATCAAGCTCACTGGTGCGCCATTTGCCTTGCTGGCCGATGCGCTGATGCTGCTGATGAGTGTGCTCATTTTGCGTGGCATTCGCATCCAGGAGCAGCCGACGGCGCAAGCTGACACGCATTTCTGGCATGACCTGAAAGACGGCTTGCGCTTTGTGGTGCGTCAACCCTTGCTGGTGTCGCTGTCGATCTCGGTGGGTTGCTGGCAGTTGTTTCACCAGTGCGCCATGGTGGTGCAAATTTTGTTTGCCACCCGCACGCTGGGGCTAACTGAAAACCAGGTTGGGCTGTGTTATGTCGGGCTGGGTGCAGGCACGGTGCTGGCCAGCATTTATGGTCACCGCATTTCGGCACGGATCGGACCAGGGCCTTGTCTGGTGGCAGGCTTTGCGGCCAGCGGGCTGGGCTGGCTGCAACTGGCTGTTGCGCCGCTGGGTGCCTGGGGTGTGGCCAGTTTTGTGCTGATGCTGATGTGTTTTGGGGTTGGCGCGGTGCTGATGTTCATCAACTTTCTGGCACTGCGCCAGGCGGTGACACCTGCCCCCCTGCTTGGGCGCATGACCAGCACCATGCGCTGGCTCATCTTGCTGCCGGCCGGGCCAGGAGCACTGCTGGGAGGGTATCTGGGCGAACACCTGGGCTTGCGCTACGCCATGGGCTTTGGTGGCGCGGGCGCACTGCTGTTGGCGCTGTGGGCCTGGCGGCATCCGGGCATCTGGCAGGTGCGCAGCTTGCCGCCGCCATTCAAAAATACGGCTGACAAGTCGACTGCAGCAACGCGTGCATCCAGGTCCGGATGACTCAAACGATGCAAACGGGTAAACGTGACACGATAATGCGGCCTCCCCTTTTCATCCGCAGGTCACCCATGTCTGAACGTCTCGCCGTGCTGTTGCAGTACATTTTGCCCAAGCAGGCGCTGACCGTTTTTGCTGGCTGGGTGGCTGGGTGGCACGGCGGTGCAGCAACCACCTGGCTGATCAGCTGGTTCGTTCGCCGCTACCGCGTCAACATGGCTGAGGCGGCCAATCCCGCAGCCAGCAGTTACGCCACTTTCAATGATTTTTTCACCCGCGAGCTCAAGGTGGGTGTTCGCCCGTTGGCCCAAGCTGCGCTGGTCTGTCCGGTGGATGGCGCTATCAGCCAGTTTGGCCGCATCGACGGGCGCCATATTTTTCAGGCCAAGGGACACAGCTACAGCAGTGTCGCCCTGGTAGGTGGCGATGCCGACCTGGCCCGCCAGTTTGACAATGGTTATTTCGCCACGCTGTACCTGAGCCCGCGTGATTACCACCGCATCCACATGCCTTGTGACGGCGTTTTGCGCCGCATGATTTATGTGCCAGGTGACCTGTTTTCAGTCAACCCTGCCACTGCACGCGGGGTGCCGGGCCTGTTTGCACGCAATGAGCGGGTGGTGTGCGTTTTTGACGGCAAAACTGGCCCGT
This sequence comes from Rhodoferax sp., assembly GCA_020048295.1. The sequence goes on along the minus strand of JAIFMT010000101.1, from coordinate 3,530 downwards.
TTGTGCTGGTGCTGGTCGGGGCGACCATTGTGGGCAGCATGGCCACCGTCTGGCATGGCGTGGTAAACGCTCATCGACCCGGTGAAATCGAGGACTTCAGCTACACCGATGGTAGCAAACTCATCAGACAGGGTGAGGAAATGGGGCGATTTTTGCTTGGCTCCACAGTGGTCATGCTGTTTCCCAAGAGCCTGCTTGATTTCAACCCGTTGTGGCAGCCTGGTGCACCCGTGCGACTGGGTGAGGCCATGGCTAAAGTCGCCAGCCCAGGGCTGAACGCCTGAAATCGCTGGAACGTATGGGCCACTTGCTGGCGGCCTGCGGGTTGGGTTTGTGGCTGGCGCTGAGCACAGCCCAGGCACAACCAGTCACAACAGTTCAGGTGGAAACTTCGGGGCCAATACGTACGCTATTCGAGCTGGCCGGCATTTCAACATGGCGCAGTGAACCAGACCTGCAGCAGGTGCAGACCTCGCCAAACCGCGCACTGCAATTGCCGCTCTACCGCGACGTGATGGCGCAGCCGTTGAATGCGGCATACCGGGCCGGCATCCTGGCAGACACCAGCCGCGAACTGAGCGATTCACCCCATGCGTTGCTGGATCTTGCTGGCTCACTGGCAGGCCTGTCGGTGTCGCGCGCGCCAGAAACAGTTTTAAGCTCAATCGAGAAAACACTGCGCGCCAGCGCCGACCCACTGGTTGTCGGTTTGGCCTGGATGAAACCAAGTGCCGGGCAGACCTTCAGTTGGCCTTTGACCCTGCCAGACCAAGCAAAGTTGCCCAACCCGTTGCGATTTGAACTGGCGGTGGTGCTGGCGGCCATCGGCCAGTCACATCACTTCTTGCAGCGCGCCCTGGCCAAACTGCCTGCCGTGCTGGCGCCGCAATTGCTGCAGCGGCAGGCGCTTGATGGCGACTTGCAGCTTTTCGATGATCCCGACTACCGCACACTGCTGCCACTGATCGAACGCGAAGCCCTGCTGGCAGGCATGCAAGACCTGGTCGCCGCTACCGAGCGGCTCAAACGATTTGTCACAAGCCAACAAAAACTGCCCCCATTGGACTGGACTCTGGACACCCTCATGGGCCAGATCATGGTGGACACCACGGGCCGCGCCAACCATCACCAGCTCAAAGACCCGCTGCTGGTGCTGGATGTGGGCGGCGATGACCATTACGAATTTTCGCCCCGCAGTGCATCGCACCGCATCAGCGTGTTGCTGGACCATCTGGGCAACGACCGCTACAGCGCAAGCACACCCGGTGCTGACCCCTCCAGTGCCACGATGGGCTACGGCATTTTGTGGGACACCGTGGGAAGCGACCACTATCAGGGCACCCAGCATGCGCAGGCCTCGGCACTTTTTGGCGCAGCACTGCTGGTTGACGGCGACGGCAACAACACCTTTATTGCCAGCAGCCACGCCCAGGCGCACGCCATTGGCGGGTTGGCGGTTTTGCTGTCAGGCTCGGGTAGCGACAGCTTTTCTGCACAAACCCATGCGCAGGCTTCTGCCGGTTCGCTGGGTGTTGCGCTGTTGCTCGACCCTGCTGGAAATGACCGCTACACACTGAACAACACGCCACTGACCCGCCCGTCTCCCCAGTTGCCAGACCGCAATACCTCCATGGGGCAGGGTGCTGGGCGAGGCATTCGCGCCGACGCGTCAGACGGCCGCTCCACCGCGGGTGGTACGGGTGTGCTGATTGATTTGGAGGGTGATGACCACTACACCGCCCAGGTGTTTGCACAAGGAGCCGGTTACCAGGAAGGCTTGGGCATGCTGGTCGACGACGGTGGCAATGACCAATTTGATGCCGCCTGGTACGCCATGGGAGCCGCTGCGCACAAGGGCGCGGGGGTATTGCTCAAGCGTGGGTCGGGACGTGACCACTACCGCGCCAGTCACTCTACCTCGCTCGGCGCGGCACATGACTTTTCCGTGGGCATTTTTCTGGACGAAGGCGGTGATGACCATTACGCACTGGGCGATCTGGGACTTGGCGCCGCGCATGACAACAGCACCGGCCTGTTTGTGGATGGTGGCGGTAACGATGATTACCAAGTCAGCGCCAGCGCTTGCCGCGCGTTGGGTGCTGCGCACCTGAGCGCCTGGGGCAGCCTGCGCGAGAGTTGGTTGAACCTGGGACTTTTTATGGACCTGGCTGGCAACGACCACTACCCGGCCCAGTGCCAACGCACCCGCAATCAAGCCGCTTGGGCAAGCCCGCGTGTCTGGCCGCAACTCAAATTGCCCAGTGAGGCTGGTGCCGGGTGGGATGGTACGGCACCGTTGCCCATGCACATCCGCACCCTGACCACCACGCCACCTTCATCCATCGCCGCACCATGATGCAGTCACAGGCCTCGTTGTTGAAATTTGCAGCGCCGCGGCGCTGGGTCATGGGCACGCTGGTTTACTACGTGACGGTCTGTTTGGCGCACCTTCAGTTTTCGCTCTGGTTGGTGCGTGGACGCGACACCTTTCTGGGACGCATGGCGTTTGCTGACCTGGTGCCAGCCGTGGCAACAGCAACTGGGCTGGCCATGTTGGGCTGGGTCAGCTGGCAACTGCGCCGCAGCGCCCGGCCATGGCTGACTGCTGGCATGTGGCTGCTGTGGCTGGTTTGCGCCGTGATGATCGACCAGCACTTGACTTTTTCCAGCAACGAATATGTGCATTACCCCCAATACGCCCTGCTGGCCTGGCTGGTGGCACGCACGCTGGACGCACATCGCAGCCGCTGGGTGGTGGGCCGTGTGCTGTTCTGGACCACGCTGATGGGTATGGGTGACGAGTTGCTGCAGTACCTGTGGATCACCACCAGTTACAGCGACTATCTTGATTTCAATGATTTTTTGACCAATCTGGTGGCTGCGGCGGCGGGGATGCTGTTGTATTACGGCGCAGCCTCGCCACCGGTGGCGCCTTGGGTGCGGTCAAAACTGACGGTGGCGTGGTTGGTGGCGGGCATCCTCGTGCTGGCAGTAGCCGTCGGGCTGCTCAGCGGGCGCATCGTCCATACCCCCGAGAACAAAATTTCCCCCGGTGGTCTGGTGCAACTGGCAGACGGCAGCCACCGTCTGTACTTGCAACGCGCCCCTGATTTTTATGGTGGGTATCAAATCGGGCCACGCCACGGCCCCTACTATGTTTTACCGCCGGTGCCGGCTCTCTTCATCATGCTCGGATTGGGGCTGGTGTTTGCCAGTTATGGCCGGTTTGCCGGTGGCACCCGGTCAAGCGCTACTTGAAGATCACCGTCTTGTGCCCATTGATCAGCACCCGATGCTCACTGTGCCACTTGACGGCACGCGCCAGCACCTGGCTTTCGGTATCGCGGCCCAGCGCCGTTAAATCTTCGACAGTTTTGCTGTGGTCAACACGGGCCACATCTTGCTCGATGATCGGGCCTTCATCCAGGTCAGCCGTCACGTAATGGGCGGTGGCACCAATCAGCTTCACACCTCGGTCATGCGCCTGGTAGTAAGGTTTGGCCCCCTTGAAGCTCGGCAAAAAACTGTGG
>JAIFMT010000186.1 GCA_020048295.1 Rhodoferax sp. | reverse complement strand
CGACCTGCCGTGACCGGCGCAGCGCCACCGGAGGTTTGCGTACACTCGTTTCACACCCATACAAGCTGGAGACCTCATGCACAAAAGAACCTTGTTGCTGGCCTTGGCCATCGCCGTCAATACCCCACTTTTCAGCGCAGCGCAAACCGCGGCAACGGACCACCTGGCCCGCATCCGGTCGAGCAAGACGCTACGGGTCTGCATCTGGCCCGATTACTACAGCATCACTTACCGCAACCCAAAAACACAGGTGTTGAGCGGTATTGACATCGACATGGCCACCGAGCTAGGCAAGGACCTGCAAGTCGCCGTGCAATTCGTCGACAGTTCATTCGCCAAGCTGGTCGATGACGTGACCCAGGACCGCTGCGACGTGGCGATGTTCGCGGTTGGCATCACCCCGGCGCGATCTGAAAAACTTCGCTTTACCCACCCCCATTTGGCCAGCGATATTTACGCGGTGAAAGCCGGCTCAGTGGTCGCCGTTGCCAAAGGCACGCTGCATGAGCCCGTCATGAAAGACAAGCTCAAAGCCGCGCAATTGCTGGTGCTCGACACCCCGTTTGCCAGAGAGCAGGAGGTGCAGTCTGGCCGCGCCGATGCATTCATGACCGATTACCCCTACAGCCAGCGCTTCTTGGCCAATGCCAACTGGGCGCGCCTGGTCACCCCGCCCAACACCTATCACGTCACGCCCTACGCCTACGCCGTTCAACACGGCGACGATGCCTGGTACGCCCGCCTTGAAGCCTTCGTGACGGACATCAAACGCGATGGCCGACTGATGGCAGCTGCCAAACGCCACAAACTCGACCCCATCGTCGCACCATGAGTTCATCGCCGCGCCAACTGCGCCGGGCTTATCTTCTTGGCCTGGTGCTGTTTGTGGCGGGTGTGTTGAGCGTCACCGTTTACGCGCTGTGGCGACTGCGCTCAGATGCCATCGCCAACGGGCTGCATGTCTCGGCCTTGCATGCGCGCAATTTTGAGAGTTTTTTGACGCAAAGCCTGCGCGTCACCGAGCAGATGGCGGCCAACGTGGCGCCGGATGAAAAGGATGTCACTGACCTGCAGCGAATTCAAGCCACCTTCGTCACCTCGCTGCGCCAAACGCCGTTTTTGCGCTCGATGTCCTTACAGGATAAATCGGGCCGCATTCTGGTCAGCTCCAACCCGGCCAATGTCGGCCTGATCGTTAGCACGCAGAACTACCTCCCGCCAGCCAGCGACACGCAAGAAATTATGCGCCTGGGCCAGCCCTGGCGCGGGCGCGACTTTGCCACTGGCCAAGTCACCACCCCCCAGACCCCGGCCCAGGCCGACGCGCAGGGCTTCATTCCGGTCACGCGCGCGCTGAACGTGGGCGGACGCGTCATGACGCTGCTGATCGCGATCAATCCGGACTACTTCATCAACCACATGGTCGAATCACTGGGCACGCAAACCGGTTCGGTCATCCTGCTGCGCTATGACGGCATCCTGATGCTGGGGACCGCCACAGATGCCCGGGCGGGTACCTCTTATGCCCAGCTGGTGCAGAGCCTGCACCTCGCAAGCACGGAATCAGGCAGTTTCGAGCAGCCGTCCGCAGGTACCCCTGCCACTTTGACTGCTTTTCGGGCATCGGTGCTGTACCCCTTTGTGGTCGTCACCCAGCTCGATCACGCTGCGGCCCTGCAGACTTGGCGAACCGAAGCCAAAACCCTGATGGGCGCACTGTCCCCGGCCCTTCTGGTGATCATCCTGCTGGGCAACAGTTTTTATCGCCGCCAGATGGAGGCGGCCGCGCAACGTGATGAGGCGGATCGACTACTGCGGATCAACGCCACGGTGTTTGATACCAGCTCCGAGGCCATCATCATCACCGATGCCCATGCCAACATCATTTCGATCAATGCCGCCTGCACGCGCATGACGGGTTATACCGAGCAAGAGGTTCTCGGTTGCAGTCCCTGCTGGCTCACGCCGGCCCTGCAAGACAAGGCTTTTTACGACAGTCTGCTGGCAAAGATTTTGCAAACCGGCACATGGCAGGAAGAAATGGTGAACCACCGCAAGGACGGCACGCCGTTTGATGCCCATTTCTCGATCAGCGTTTCCCGCGACGGACAGGGCCGGCTACAGCACTACATTGCCGTGATTGAAGACATCACGGCGCGCAAACAGGCGCAACGGACACGCGATGAAGCACTGAACCGACTCAACCGGATTGCCAGCCGGGTGCCCGGCGTGCTTTACGAGTTTCGGTTGCGCCCTGATGGCCATATGTCGTTTCCCTACGCGAGCGATCCGATCAGCGTGATGTACGGCAACCGCATCACGCCACAGGATGTTCAGCAGGATGCCTCCAAGGTCTTCGCGCTGATCCACCCTGACGATCTGGCAGGCGTGTCGGCCACGATTCAACAATCCGCAGCCAAGCTGATGCCCTGGCATCATGAATACCGGGTTAAATTTGACGATGGCACGGTGCGCTGGCTACTGGGCAGCGCGGTGCCCGAGCGTGAAGCCGATGGCGCGGTGCTGTGGCATGGCTTTATCTCGGACATTACCGAGCGCAAACAGGACGAATCCAAGGTGTTTGAGCTGCACCGCGACTTTGTTTCTTTCCTGGACAACACCAGTGATTTCATTTATTTCAAGGACAAAGACAGCCGTTTCCGCTTTGCCAGCCAGACGCTGGCCGACATCACCGGCCACGCCCATTGGCGCGACATGATTGGCAAACACGATCTGGAAGTGTTCCCCGCAGAAACCGCGCAGATCTACCAAGAGGAAGAGTTCCCCGTCTTTCGCGACGGCGTGGCGCTGCTGAACAAGGTCGATCCGTACTTTGATGCTGCCGGCAACCGGGGCTGGGTCAGTACCAGCAAGTGGCCCTTGTTTGACAGCAATGGCCAGGTGGAAGGCCTGTTTGGCATCAGCCGTGACATCACCACGCACAAACAGAACGAGGCCAAGCTGGAGCTGGCCGCCAGCGTCTTCAACAACTCGCGCGAAGGCATCATGATCACCCAGACCGATGGCACCATCGTCGATGTGAATGAAGCGTTCAGCCGCATCACGGGTTATGGTCGCGATGAAATCGTCGGCCAGAATCCGCGCATTTTGAAGTCGGGCCGACAAAGCAAGGACCATTACGCCGCCATGTGGCAAGGGCTGATTGAAAAGGGGCACTGGTATGGCGAGGTCTGGAACCGCCGCAAGAGCGGCGAGGTGTATGCCGAAATGCAGACCATCAGCACGGTGCGCGATGCCCAGGGCAAGCCACAACATTACGTGGCGCTGTTTTCTGACATCACGGTGGCCAAAGAACATGAGCTACAACTTGACCACATCGCCCATTACGACACCCTGACCAATTTGCCCAACCGCGTGCTACTGGCCGACCGGTTGTCGCAGTCAATGGCGCAAGCGCAGCGGCGCGGCATGCAACTGGCGGTGGTTTTTCTGGATCTGGATGGCTTCAAGATCATCAATGACACGCACGGACACGAGGCCGGTGACCACCTGCTGATGGCGCTGGCCAGCCGCATGAAGCAAGCTTTGCGCGAAGGTGACACAATGGCGCGCATTGGCGGCGATGAGTTTGTGGCGGTGCTGGTGGACCTGGGCGATGCCAGCGAATGCCTGCCCATCGTCAAACGCTTGCTCAACGCTGCGGCCGAGCCGACGCGATTTGCCGATGTGCAACTGCAGGTTTCGGCCAGCCTGGGGGTCACCTTTTACCCGCAAGACGGTGAGATGGATGCCGACCAGTTGCAGCGTCAGGCCGACCAGGCCATGTACCAGGCCAAGGTGGCAGGCAAAAATCGCTACCATTTTTTTGATGCCGAACACGACCGCAACGTGCGCGGTCAACATGAAAACATCGAACACATCCGCTGCGCACTGTTGGACGGTGAATTTGCGCTGTATTACCAGCCCAAGGTCAACATGCGCACCGCACAAATCGTTGGTGCCGAGGCCCTGATTCGCTGGCAGCACCCCGAGCGGGGCTTGCTGACACCCGGGTTGTTTCTGCCGGTCATTGAAAACCACCCGCTGGCAGTGGCGGTGGGTGAATGGGTGATGCACCAGGCCCTGGCCCAGATGCAGGCCTGGCATCAGGCTGGGCTGGACATGCCGGTCAGTGTCAATGTGGGTGCACGCCAGTTGCAGCAGCACGACTTTGTGGCACGGCTGCAAGCCATTCTGGCGGAACATCCGGGTATCCGGCCCGGCTGCCTGGAACTCGAAGTGCTGGAAACCAGTGCGCTCGAAGACATCGCAGGGGTGTCAAAGGTGATTCAAGCCTGTCGTGACCTGGGTGTCACTTTTGCACTGGACGACTTTGGCACTGGCTATTCGTCGCTCACCTACCTGAAGCGCCTGCCGGTGTCACGGCTCAAGATTGACCAGAGCTTTGTGTGCGACATGCTGGGCAACCCGGATGATCTGGCTATTTTGCAGGGGGTGATTGGCTTGGCCAAAGCGTTCCACCGCGAAGTCATCGCCGAGGGCGTGGAAACGTTGGCGCATGGCACTGCACTGCTGCACATGGGCTGCGAACTGGCACAGGGCTACGGCATCGCCAGGCCGATGCCCGCGCAGGAATTTCCGCTTTGGGTCAAGCGCTGGCACAGTGACCCCATCTGGCTTGGCGCATCTTCAGCCGACAGCTGCTGATGCCGGGGTTCGTGGCTTAGGCTATCCTTCCATGCTCTGGAGGTCACATGCTCAAACTCTACATTGGCAACAAAAACTACTCGTCCTGGTCGATGCGCCCATGGGTGCTGCTCACGCAGGCGGGCATACCGTTTGAAGAAATCATGGTGCGCTTTGATGCCTTCACGCCCGATTCAAAGTTCAAGGCCACGCTCAAACCGCTGTCGCCCACCGGCAAGGTGCCGCTGCTGGTCGACGGTGAGCTGGTGGTGTGGGACACGCTGGCGATTGCCGAATATGTGGCCGAGCAGTTTCCTGACAAGCAGCTGTGGCCAGCGGACAAGGCCGCCCGCGCCCACGCGCGCAGCATTTGCGCCGAAATGCACAGCGGTTTTGCCGCCCTGCGCAGCCACTGCATCATGAACATCGAAGCCCGCCTGCCAGATGTGGGCGCGCTGATCTGGCGCGACCAGCCCGCCGTGCGCGCCGATGTGGCGCGGCTGGTCGCCATGTGGCAGCCGCTGCTGGCGCAATACGGCGGCCCGCTGCTGTTTGGCAATTTCAGCGTGGCCGATGCCTACTTTGCCCCGGTCTGCACCCGGCTGCTGACCTACGCGCTGCCGCTGCCAGCCGACATTTCGGCCTATGTTGAACGCGTCTGCGCCCTGCCCGGCGTGAAAGCCTGGATTGACGGCGCGCTGGCCGAGCACGATTTTCTGGACTTTGAAGAGCCGTACCGGCTGCACGCCTGACACCCACCGGGGCCGACACCCATGCTGCAAGCTGAATTGATGGCGCTGATTGCCAATGGCGAAAACTCCGGCCTTGAATTCAAACGCGACGACCTGCGCCCCGAGCAGCTCGCCCGTGAGATCGTGGCGCTGGCCAACTTGCAAGGTGGGCGGGTGCTGATTGGCGTGGAAGACGACGGCAGCATCAGCGGCATCACCCGGCCAGACCTGGAGCACTGGGTGATGGACACGGTTTTTGGCCGCTATATCCACCCGCTGATCCTGCCTTTTTACGAAGAGGTCGCGCTCGCGTCGGGGCAGCGGGTGGCCGTGATCACGCTGACCCAGGGCGTTGCCAAGCCCTATGTTCTGCGACACAACGGCCGGGAAGACATTTACATCCGCGTCGGCAGCACCACCCGTTTGGCCACCCGGGAACAGCAAGCACGGCTATTTGACAGCGGTGGCCTGTTGCACGCTGAGGGGCTGCCGGTGTCAGGCAGCAGTCTGGATGACCTGGACCTGGCACGCCTGCGCGACTACCTGGTTAACCTGGCCGGCGACAGCGAAGCCCCGCAAACCCCGCAAGACTGGACGCAGCGCCTGTGCGGCCTGGGCTTCATGAGCGCTGCCGGACCGACACCGGTCTGCACCATCGCCGGGGTGCTGCTGTTTGCCCACAGCCCACGGCGCAGTCTGCGCCAGGCGGGGGTGCGCTGGATGTCATTTGCCGGCACCCAAATGGATTATTCTGCGCAAGACGACACGCTGATTGATGCCCCCCTGGTCGCGCTGTGGCATGGCCGCCCGGGCACCGGACGCAGCGTGGTCAGTGCCGGCCTGATCGAGCGGCTGCTTGACCGCATGCGCCCGCACATCTCGCCCCAGAGCGCCTACGT
>JAIFMT010000173.1 GCA_020048295.1 Rhodoferax sp. | reverse complement strand
CCTCAGCCTCGGTGACTTCCTGCTGCGCGGCCAACAGCGCGGTGTCGCCATCGACGACAAAGTCGGTGGCGCTCTGGTCGGTCTCAGGCATGTCCTGCGCCACCTGGCCCATGCGCCACTGGGTGGGAATGTAGTACTCGCCCACATCTTCATGCAGATTGCCGTTGAACAGCGCAAACAGGCTCGATTTGCCCGCACCATTGCGCCCCACCAGACCGACCTTTTCGCCGGGGTTGAGGGTGACGGTGGCGCCTTCAAGCAGCACTTTGGCGCTGCGGCGCAGGGTGACGTTTTTTAGGGTGATCAAGGTGCAAACTTCAGTAAAAAAAGGGACACACCAGCCAATCGACGCGCGCCCTGCGCAAGCGGCTTGGTGATGCGTGGGGTGTGAATCGAGGGCCGCTATTGCTCGTGCAAGCTGAGCACCCGCTGGACCTCGTGCACACATCGGTTGGCAGCGCTGATCAAATCGGGCACAAACTGGTGCGCGGTGCGCAAGGCGCTCGCCAAAACGGTCAAATCTTCAATGTATTCATGCACCATCTGGTTTCTGAGCCGACGCATTTCCATCCAACGGTCCGCCGAGGGCATGAATCCGAGCTTTTCAGCTTTGTCCAGATTGTCGATGGCGGCACCAGGCGACTCTGCCAGCGCTGTCAGCAAAGCGGGCAAGAGTTTGTCACCCAGGGTATCTTGCAAGCGACCAAAACGACTGACAAACGCGTCCAGACGTTCTGCCAAGACGGGGTCGGCAGCGATCAGGACCAGTTGCTGCTCAGTCAAAGCCTGCGCGAACAAACGCTGATCGGTATCTGCCAGGTGAAGGCACTCCTTGCGCAGCACCTGCGACAAAAACCGCAAACGTTCGGCCAGGGCTTTTGGCACGCTCAAAGACAAATCCCCTCAGCCAAGGCGACCCGGTGAATCGGCAGACAGGCAAGGTTGGGTGCCTTGAGCAGCACATCCACTTTGCGGCCATACAGCCCACGCGATACCCGCGCAGACAAGCGGGCGGCCAGCGCAGCGGGTTCAGCTACCGGCTCATCGAGGTCAAGCAGCAAATCCACATCGCCACCCCGAGCCAGATCTGACACGCGCGAGCCAAACAGCCATACCCGCGCGGCAGAACCTGCCAGCTCGGCAACACTTTGGCGAATATGGTTGATTTGTGGCTGTGTCAGGCGCATGTCCTGATTTTAAGGGGTGGCGGTGGCTTGGGCAGCCAGCAGCGCCTCGCGGGTGACCAGCAGCACCTGGTCTTCACCGGCGCTGGTTTCCAGCCAGATGACCTCGAGCTGGGGAAAGGCGGCTTCAAAGTGCGCGCGCTCGTGGCCAATCTCCAGCACCAGCACCGCTTGCGGGCTCATTTGGGCCGGCGCGTCCCGCAGCAGCTGGCGGATGAAATCCATGCCGTCATTGCCGCCCGCGCGGTTGCCGTCCAGCGCCAGTGCCGGCTCGGTCTTGAATTCGGGCGGCAGCGCGGCCATGCTTTGCGCGTTGACATACGGCGGGTTGCACAAAATCAGGTCGTAATGGCTGCCGCTGGTGGGAATGCCATCGCCCTGGCGCAACGCGATGCGATCATGCAGACCATGGCGCTCAATGTTGATACGCGCCACTTCCAGTGCCTCCTGGCTGATGTCGGAGGCTTGCACCTTGACATCCGGATAGACCATCGCCGCCAGCACCGCCAGACTGCCATTGCCGGTGCACAAGTCCAGCACCCGCTGGGTCGATTCGCCCAGCCAGTAGTCCAGGCTGCCCTCAACCAGCAGTTCGGCAATCAGCGAGCGTGGCACGATGGCGCGCTCATCCACATAAAACGCCACCCCTTGCAGCCAGGCCTCGTGCGTCAGGTAGGCGGCGGGTTTGCGGGTGCTGATACGGCTATCAATAAGTGTAGCTACTAGCGCTTGCTCCTCATGGGTTACAGGTCGATTGTTCTCAAAATTGGCGGCACCGGGTGGCACCTCGAGCGGGGTGTCAAGCGGCAAGCCCAGACACCACAGCACCAGCCAGGCCGCTTCGTCAAAGGCATTGGTGGTGCCGTGGCCAAAAGCCACACCGGCCTGCGTCAGGCGTTCGGCAGCCCGGCTGACGCATTGCAGCAGCGACACTTCCGCCAGCGTGTCCCGTGGCGGTGTCGCCTCGGGCTCTGCTGCTGGCGCGTCAGGGGTGGCTGACATCGAGCGTGATTTCGGTAAAGGTGGGTTGATCGTCGGGGTCGATCTCCGGCCCCCTGGCTTTGGCTTGGGCCTGGGTAGAGAAGTCGTTTTGCAGCCGCCACATCAGGTTGGTGGGCGAGTCGGAATTGATCAACCCCTCTTTGCGGTCCACCATGCCACAGGCGATGAGACGGGCAATGTCCTGCTCAAACGTCTGGCTGCCTTCGGCGATGGACTTTTCCATCGCCTCGACAATGTCCGAGAAGTTGCCGCGCTCGATCATCTCGGCCACCAATTTGGTGTTGAGCATGATCTCCACCGCCGGCGTGCGCGTTTCGGCCACGGTGCGCAGCAGCCGCTGCGAGATGATGCCCCTGAGTGCTGCCGCCAGGTCGCCGAGCATGGTCTGGCGCACCTCGACCGGGTAAAAACTCAGGATGCGGTTGAGTGCCTGGTAGCTGTTGTTGGCGTGCATGGTGGCCAGACACAGGTGGCCGGTCTGCGCGTAGGCAATGGCTGCGGTCATGGTTTCGCGGTCGCGGATTTCACCGATCATGATCACGTCGGGGGCCTGGCGCAGCGCGTTTTTCAGGGCAATCTGCGCTGACTGGGTATCCACCCCCACCTCGCGCTGGTTGACCACCGCGCGCTTGTTCTTGAACAAGAATTCAATCGGGTCTTCAATGGTCAGAATGTGGCCCGACATGCAGGTGTTGCGGTGGTCAATCATCGACGCCAGCGTGGTGCTTTTGCCGGCCCCGGTGGCGCCCACCATCAGGATCAGGCCACGCTTTTGCAGCATCATGTCGGCCAGCGAGGGCGGCAGCATCAGCGACGACAGCGGTGGGATGTCATTGGCAATGAAGCGGATCACCGCCGCAAACGAGCCGCGCTGGCGCATGCCGCTGATACGAAAACGCCCCACGCCCGGCATCGACCAACCAATGTTGAGTTCATTGAGGTCTTGCAGTTCTTCAATGCGCGTGGGCGGCAAAATCTCGCTCAGCAGGCTGATCGGTGCCTCTGGCGGCAGCACCTGGCTGTTGATGGGCACACACAAGCCGTTGATGCGGATCAGTGCCGGTGAGTGAGCCGACAAATAGACATCGGAGGCGCGTTTTTCGGCCATCAGCCGAAGAATGCGCTTCATCGTGCCTTCGGTGTTGCTTTCGGTAGTGGCCACGGGATGCCTGCCTTTCTATGGACGTAATCAGTCGCGCAGCAGATCGTTCAAACTGGTCTTGGCGCGGGTTTGGGCATCGACGTGCTTGACGATGATGGCCGCGTACAGGCTGTATTTACCGCCTTCCTTGGGCAGCGTGCCACTGATCACCACCGAGCCGGCGGGCACGCGGCCATAGGTCACAGCGCCGGTGATGCGGTCGTAGATCGGCGTGCTCTGGCCAATATAGACACCCATCGACAGCACCGAGTTTTCTTCCACGATGACCCCTTCCACCACCTCCGAGCGGGCCCCGATAAAGCAGTTGTCCTCGATGATGGTCGGGTTGGCCTGCATGGGTTCGAGCACGCCGCCAATGCCGACACCGCCGCTCAAGTGCACGTTCTTGCCAATCTGTGCGCACGAGCCCACCGCCGCCCAGGTATCGACCATGCTGCCTTCATCGACATACGCGCCAATGTTGACAAACGACGGCATCAGAATCGTGCCGCGTGCCAGGTAGCTGCCCCGGCGCGCTACGGCCGGCGGCACCACGCGCACACCGGTGGCTTTCATGCCGGCTTCGTCGAGCTGGGCAAACTTGGTGGGCACCTTGTCGTAAAAGCCCAGGTCGCCGGCGCGCATGAGTTCGTTGTCCTTCAGGCGAAAACTCAGCAGCACGGCTTTTTTGATCCACTGATGGGTGGTCCAGACACCCACCGACTCACGCGTGGCCACCCGCAACGCGCCAGTGTTGAGCTGGTGAATCACGTGCTCGATGGCATCGAGCAGCTCTTTGGGCGCGGTGCTGGCCGTCAGGTTGGCGCGGTCTTCCCACGCGGCATCAAGAATGGTTTGCAATTGTTGGGTCATGCTGGGTGTCTCGCTAAAAGTTGTTTGGGGGCAATGATAAACAGGCTGGCGGCCAAGACGGCATCAATGTTCGGTGGCGCTGCGACCCAGCACAAAGGTGCGAATGCGCCGCGCCGCCTCCACGCACTCGGCGGTGTCGGCCACCAGTGCCATGCGGATACGTCCGCTGCCGGGGTTGTGACCGTGCGCATGGCGCGCCAGGTAGGAGCCCGGCAGCACCGTCACGTTGCACGCGGCGTACAGCGCGCGGGCAAAGGCCACGTCGTCTCCAGCCACATCGGCCCACAGGTAAAAGCCGGCATCGGGCAGTGCCACATCCAGCACGTCGGCCAGCAGCGGCATCACCTGGGCAAACTTGGCCTGGTACAGCGCGCGATTTTCCTGCACGTGCGCCTCGTCACTCCAGGCGGCAATGCTGGCGGCCTGCACCACCGGGCTCATGGCGCTACCGTGGTAAGTGCGGTAGAGCAAAAACTGCTTCAAGATGTCTGCGTCACCCGCCACGAAACCGCTGCGCATGCCCGGCACGCTGCTGCGTTTGGACAGGCTGGTGAGTGAGATCAGGTTTTTGAAGTCAGGCCGGCCCAGTTGCGCGGCGGCTTGCATGCCGCCCAGCGGCGGCGTGTCGCGAAAATAAATCTCGCTGTAGCACTCGTCAGAGGCAATCACAAAGCCGTGCCGGTCGCTCAGGGCAAACAGCTTTTGCCATTCGCTCAGGGGCATCACGGCCCCGGTGGGGTTGCCGGGGGAGCAGACAAACAGCAGTTGGGTGCGCGCCCACACGTCGGCAGGCACGCTGTCCCAGTCGGGGGCAAAGTTGCGCGCAGGGTCGCACGCCACAAAATATGGCTCGGCGCCAGCCAGCAGCGCCGCGCCTTCATAAATTTGGTAGAACGGGTTGGGGCTGAGCACCAGTGGCTTGTTGCCATTGACGCTGGCGCTGCGGTCCACCACGGTTTGCGTCAAGGCAAACAACGCCTCGCGCGAGCCCAGGATCGGCAGCACCTGGGTGGCGGGGTTGACCGCCAGGCCATAGCGCCGCGCCAGCCAATCGACAAACGCCTGGCGCAAGGCGAGTTCACCGGCGGTGGCCGGGTAGCCGCTCAGGCCGCTGGGGCTGCGGTTAACGGCGGCCAGCATGGCTTGCCCGATCAGCGCTGGCGTGGCGTGTTTGGGCTCACCCAGACCCAGGCTGATGGGTGTGTCGGCGGGGCTGGGCGTGACATCGGCGAGCAGTTGGCGCAGACGTTCAAACGGGTAGGGCTGAAGCAGGGGCAGTAACGGATTCATGGCGGGCGATTATCGGGGAGGTGCTGCGGGGTGCGATTCAAGCGGGTGTGGTGTCTCTCGAAACCCATGCTTCAGTTTCCACCCGGCACGGCGACTAGGTCATGCGCATGCGGTTTCGGGGTAAAAGCACGCGCGAAACGCACGCCTCAGCATGCCTGCGACTGATCAGGCCAGCAATGGCAAGAAACTGGGTGCCAAAAATCTCACCTTTTGCAGCAACACCTCCGTTTGGATCGCACCCTGTGCTGCGCGGATCGGCCGCGCCGTGTTGGGAAATGTCCTGCCGGCGGCTAAACTCGCGAGCCAACCGCTTATGTTTGACGCTATTGAAAAATCTGACGCTGTGCCATGGAACTGATTGAAATTCCAAAGGACGAACTGTTCCTGGGCATGTCGCTGGAATTCACCTTGCGCGATGCCAGCGGCCTGGTGCTGCTGACCAAAGCGCACAAGATCGAGACGCAGCAGCAGCTCGATGCCATCAAGAGTCGCCAGCGCATCTTTGTCGATATCGACCAGACTGGCGGCGGCGTGCGTGCCGTGATGTCGAGTTTGACGGCACTCGATCACGCCGGCGCGCCGATCAAGGACTTTACCAAGTACCTCAACCTCAAAAAAGCGGGCCATGTTGAGGACAAGCAGAGCGGCAACCTGGCGCAGCGCTGGGGCGATGTGGAGTCCAAACTGGGCGGCTTGCTGGCCAGTGTCGAGACTACCGAAGATTTTGCCAACCGCATTGGCTTGCTGGAGCGGCAGATCAGGCAACTGCTGGCAGAGGATGCCAGTGCCTCGCAGTTTTTGTTATTCAACCGTGCGGTGACGCATTTTGGCGGCTACAGCGTGATGCATTCGCTGCTGTGCGCAACACTGGCGAGCTTGCTGGCCGAGCCATTTGCGCTGTCTGATGCGCAGCGCAGCAGTCTGGTGTGTGCGGCATTGACGATGAATGTGGCCATGACGCGCCTGCAGGACATGCTGGCGGTGCAAAAGCAGGCCCCCAGCCCCGGCCAGCGCCAGCTGATCGACACCCATGCGGCCAGCGGGCGCAAGATGCTGGAGCAAGCCGGTGTGACCGACGCTACCTGGCTGATGGTGGTGGCCATGCACCATGCCGCCATTACCGGGCCCGACGATGTGACGAGCTGGCCGGCGGTCAAGCGCATGGCCAAAATCCTGCAAACCGTGGACCGCTACAGCGCCGCCATGAGCCCGCGCAAGTCGCGCGCCGGCCGCACCGCGCGAGATTCGGTACGCGCCGTGGTGGTGCAAGCGGGTGACGCCCGACACGACGAGGTCGGCACGGCACTGGTCAAGGTGCTGGGGCTGAGTCCGCCGGGCACCTTTGTCAAGCTCGCCAATGGCGAAACGGCGGTGGTGATGCGCCGCGGCGTCAAACCCGCCGAACCCTGGGTGGCCAGTGTGCTCAACCGCAACGACGAGCCGATTGCCGAGCCGCGCCTGCGCGACACCGCCAAGCCCGACTTTGCCGTGCAATCCACCCTGACCGCCACCACCGTGCGCGTCAACTTGAACATTGAGCTGATGCTCAAGCTGATTCCCAAATGAGTGCTGATCGCTTGCCTTGCGGCAGCGGTTTTTTGTACGATGCCCCATGAACAAGGCTTTTACCAAAGAACCGGATAGCGGCGACGATGACGACGAGCTGCAACTGCCCGCGTTGCCCGCCGGTGGCAAAAACTACATCACGCCACAAGGCTTTGCCACGCTGCGCGCCGAGCTCAAGGAACTGGTGGAAAACGAACGTCCCCGCATCGTCGAAGCAGTGTATTGGGCCGCCAGCAACGGCGACCGCTCTGAAAACGGCGACTATTTGTACGGCAAAAAGCGCCTGCGCGAGATCGACCGGCGCATCCGCTTCCTGATCAAGCGCCTGGAGATTGCCGTGGTGGCCGACCCGGCGCTGCATTTTGGCCACACCCAGGTATTTTTTGGTGCCAGCGTGACCTATGCCGATGACCAGGGGCTGGAGCGCACGGTCAGGATTGTTGGCATCGACGAAGCCAACAGCGCCGCCGGCGAGGTCAGCTGGGTGTCGCCCATCGCGCGCACCTTGCTGAAAAGTTTTGAAGGCGATGTGCTCAAGCTGGTCATGCCAGAGCGCGTGCAAGAGATTGAGGTGCTGCGCGTGCGCTACCCCAATCCGACGGCTGCCTGAAGCCTGCGCTCACCCCTGCCCTGCCCCAAACCCGCACCCGGATGCCCGCCAGCGCAGCCGTCCCACCCAAGGCACCGGATGCCTGCACCGGCCCGGCATGGGCGCGCCGCAACGTGCTGCTATCGGGCCTGGGGGCAGCGTTGGCCACTGTGGGCTGCCAGCCGCGCGACCCGCTGGCGCACATCGCCGGGGGCTTCAACGGCATTGACGACAGCCGGGGCCACCTGCTGCAGACCGCCCGAAGCTGGCCGGCACCGGCCATCACCCGGCAAACCCAGGTGCTGATTGCCGGCGGCGGCGTGGCCGGGCTGGCAGCAGCGCGCGCCCTGCGGCAACAGGGCATCGAAGACTTTGCCCTGCTCGACCTCGAAGACGAGGCCGGTGGTAACAGCCGGGCGGGGGTGCTGGGTGGGCTGGCCTGCCCACTGGGGGCGCACTACCTGCCCTTGCCCAGCGACGATGCCCCCGAGGTGCAAGACCTGCTGGAAGAATTTGGCCTGCGCCAGCGCGTGGCCGGGCGCTGGACGTATGACGAGCGCCACCTGTGCCACAGCCCGCAGGAACGGCTGTTTTTCAACGGTGACTGGCAAGACGGCTTGCTGCCGATCAACGGGGTGGGGCCGGCCACACTGGCGCAATACCAGAAATTTGCCGCGCTGGTGGCGCAGCTGCAAACCCAGGCGGACTGGGTGATTCCGGCACAAAAAAGGCCTCTAGCCCCCATCCAGATTGCGCTGACAGCTATGACATTTGAAAGCTACCTGAGGCACAACGGCTGCACCGACCGGCAGTTGCACTGGTATCTGGACTACTGCTGCCGCGATGACTATGGCGCGGGCTTGGCCACGGTGTCGGCGTGGGCCGGCATGCACTACTTTGCCAGCCGGCACGGGTTTTCGGCACCAGGGATGGAAACCGCCGAGCGCGACCCACTGCTGACCTGGCCCGAGGGCAACGCCTGGCTGACGCGCCGCCTGGCCGCCCCGCTGGGCGCGCGGCTGCACTGCGGCTGCGTGGTGCTGCGGGTGGCGAATGCCAAACATGGGGTGGAAGTTGATGCGTTCAACATCAGTACGCAACGCGTTGAACGCTGGCAAGCGCGCCGGGCCATTGTTGCCTTGCCCATCTTCGTGGCCGCCAAGGTGGTCGAGCGCCCACCCGACTGGCTCAAGCAAGCCGCGCAACAAACGCTGTACGCGCCCTGGCTGGTGGCCAACATCCAGTTGGGCGAGGCACTGCACGATCGCCCCGGTGCCGCACCCAGCTGGGACAACGTGATCTACAGCGACACGCCAACCCGCTCTGGCCTGGGCTACGTGGATGCCAGCCACCAGCGTCTGCAAAGCGTGCCGGGGGCCACCGTGCTGACCTACTACCGCGCCCTCGGTGACATGGCCACCGACCCAGGCACGGCCCACAGCCCCGCTGGCCAGGCCGGCAGACGCTGGTTGCTGGCGCAACCCTGGCGTACCCAGTGCGCTGCGCTGCTGGCCGAACTGGCGCTACCGCACCCGGACCTGGCCGCCAAGGTGACGCGCATCGACATCACCCGCTATGGCCACGCGATGCCCATACCGGTGCCAGGAAATAACAGCCAAATTGGCCTCCAGCCCTTACCCCATAAGCGTGGAAAGCTACATTATCCATATCAACCCAGGCGCCAGCACGAACGACTGACGTTTGCCCACAGCGACTGGGCTGGCTACTCGATCTTCGAAGAAGCGTTCACGCTCGGGCATTTTGCGGCGTAGTGCCCTGCGGCACGGGCAACAACGTGGCCGCGCCTAAAATTCAGCGACATCGGTCTTCTGACAAGGTTTTAGTTCAATGCACCTGCCCTTCCTCGACATCCGCCCCTGCGCCATGCGGGTTGCCTCGTTTGGCAACAGGCACCTTGCCTGACCCCTATGCACCTGCTTGAATCGTTGGGCCTGGGACTGTTGTTGATCGCTGTCGCCATCGGGCTGCTGTCGTTGTGGTTTCACAGTGATGCCGGGCATGCGATGGCGCTGCGTATTCCTGGCCTGTCTGGCCTATTGCGTTCCCGCGCGCTCACGCTGTTGCTGATGGGTGCTGGGGTGGGCTTGTTGCTGCTGAGTGTCCTGGTGCCGCCCGTGCCCCCACCCGAGGCGATGCCGCCTGACACCCATTCAACACCACCAGTGGCGCCACCTGCATCCGCGCCACCCGCCGCTGCCGCGTTGCCAGACCTGCCGGTTGCGACATCGGCCCCGTCCATGCCGCAGCCCACGATAAGCGCGCCAGTGTCTGGCGCTTCGGTGCCGGCTTTGGTCACGGCACCCTTGGCAGCAGCAACCGCGTTGCCCACCGCCAAGCCAGCGGCCCCAGCGAGGCTGGCCGCGCCACGGGCAGCCGACGGGATGCAAAGCCAGCCTGAGCCAGCCGAAAATATCCGTGAAATCCGACCACTGCCCGCCATCAGACCGCATCGGCTTGCCCCTATGAGACCGGTTGGACCGGGCAGAATCGTGTCGCCCGGCGTCATGCCAACACCACAGGCTGCGCCTGATGCGCCAGAGCGGCCGGCAAAAAGGAATATATTCAGTGCCCGGTGCGCCCGACTACTTGAAAAAGTAGGCGCCGGTGAGCCCATGACCCCGCAAGAGCAACACGAAATGGTGTCCAAATGTCAATGAACGCTTTAACTTTCCTGTCCTGCCATGCCTTCCCACGCCAGCACTGGAGCGGCCGAGCCGCCGCGTTGGTGGGTTTGACGCTGTTGCTGGTCGCCTGTGCCGCACCGCCACCCCCACCGCAGCGACTGGAGGCGCCCACGGCAGCGGTGGCGTTTGATTCCGCCATTGATTTCGCGGTGGATGACCTGCTGTCGCAAGCGCAGCGACTGCCCGACTTCAAGCCCCCGGAGAAATCGCTGGTGGAGTCGGTGTTGCAGAAAGACAAGCCGCCGCCGCGCAGCAAATTTGTGGTCGATGTGGCAGTGGACAGTCAGTCGGCGCAGCAAACCGCTGCCACGCGTTTTCTTGATTCGCGCTTGCTACTGCGCGCCCAGGCCAAGTTTCCGCAGTTCGAGGTGATCGCACTGCCGTCCGCCATGCAGCCCGGAAAAGGCTTGACCACCGAGCGCTACTTGCTGGCCGCCACGCTGTCCCCCATGGACAAGCAGGCAGCCCAGGGGCAGGTACGCTACCGCATCAATTTGTCGCTGACCGATCTGCGCTCTGGTTTTGTGCTGGCGCAGGCTGGCGCCAACGCCACAGCGGCCGGCGTGGATGCAACGCCCACCAGCTTCTACCAGGACAGTCCGTCGCTGGTGCGTGACCGCATCGTCGAGGGCCAGATTCGCACCGCGCAAGCCCGTGCCGGGGCAGAAGCCGATGCCGTCTATGTGGCGAGCCTGACGGTGTCCGCGCTGATTGGCGAGGGTGCGCGCCTTTACGATGCCGGGCAGTTTGATCAGTCGCTGCAACTTTATGAAGCAGCAGTAGCGCGGCCCGACGGCAAACAACTGCGGGTGTTCAACGGCTTGTACCTGACCAACAAGCAGCTGGGACGCACGGAGCAGGCCGAGCAGGCCTTTGGCAGCATCGTGGCACTGGGCCTGAGCACCAACAGCCTGTCGTTCAAATTCTTGTTCAAACCCGCCACCACCGAGTTTCTGGACGACCCCAAAATCAGCGCTCCATATGACATGTGGCTGCGCGTGCTGGCCAAGGAAATTGCCAGCTCGTCGCACTGCGTGACGGTGCTGGGGCACTCCAGCCGTACCGGGTCAGAGCAGGTCAACGAGCGTTTGTCGCTGTCGCGTGCTGCAAGCATGCAGCGCAAGCTGGAGGCGGCGGCGCCGGCATTGGTGGGGCGACTGCAATCCGTGGGGATGGGTTTTCGTGAAAACCTGATCGGCACCGGCACCGATGACCTGCGCGACGCACTGGACCGCCGGGTTGAATTTCGGGTGCGCAACTGCCCATGAACGCCACCTCCATGCCGCTGTTTTTTCAGCCGTTGGCCGACCGGAAATTGGCACCGGGGGCGGTCCTGCTGGTGGCGAATGCCGCCAGTGAAGAGGCCTTGCAGCTGCTGGCTGGCGAGCCCGGGTTGGCCGCCTTGGCCAGCGGCTTTGACTGCCTGCTGAGTGCCGAGCAGGCCGCCGGTTTTCCCCCGGCGCTGTTGGCCAGCCTGCAAGCTGCCGGAGTCAAGCTGACCGAGGCGCGGCTAATTTACCACTCAGATGAGCTTGGCAAACCGGTGCTGCCAGCCACTGCCAGCTGGCTTGACGGCCACTGGATGCTGGCACCGCCGCAGCGCCCCAGCGGTGCACAGTCGGCTTCGCGCACGCTGGCACTCAAGCTATTGCAACTGGTCATGGCCGATGCCGAAACGCGCGACATCGAAGCCGTGCTGCGGCAAGACCCGGCGCTGTCTTACCATTTGCTTCGGCTGGTCAATTCGCTGGGCATGGGCATGACGCGCCACATCAGCAGTTTTTCGCAGGCGATCATGATTTTGGGCCGGGTGCAGTTGCGCCGCTGGCTCAACCTGATGCTGTTTGCCGCCCGCACCGATGATCACCGCGCCCCCATGCTGCTGGCCAAAGTGGTGCTGCGGGCGCGCAGCATGGAGCTGCTGGCCAAAGAAATGGGGCTTGACCGGGCCGATCAGGATCTGGCCTTCATGGCGGGGATGTTCTCCATGCTCGGCATCTTGTTTGGCACACCGTTGCCCGAGTTGATCCGCCCGCTGCAGCTCAGCGCGGCGCTGGTGGCCGCCATCATCGACCAGCAGGGCGACATCGGCCGCTTGCTGGCGCTGCAAGTGTGTGCGGATGAGCACGATGCCCCGGCTGCCGCAGCGCAGTTGGTCGCACTGCACCTCACTGCGGCGCAGTTCACCCTGACCAGTCTGGCAGCGTGTCAGTGGATGCTGGGTATCGTCCACGAAGTCAAAGGGGTTGGCCATGACGGATGACCTTCGGCGCAATGCCTGGCGTGTCATTGAACACTTGCAAGTGCCTATCATGACGCTGGACATGGCGGGTTACCTGACCAGCTGGAACCGCGGTGCGCAAAACTTGTTTGGCTACACGGCAGCCGAGGCCATTGGCCAGCATGTGCTGTTTCTTTATGCCGACGAAGCGGGTGCCGGCGAGACCCAGCTGGCTGAAATTGCGCCGGAGCAGGGCGATGCCGTGCTGGAGGTGTGGCGGCGCAAAAAATCGGGCGAAAACTTCAAGGCGGTGATGACGCTGTCACTGCTGCGCGACGACGACGGCCACCCGCTGGGGCTGGTGGCGCAGCTCTCCGAAGTCACACAGGTGCTGCCGCAACAGGAGCGGCAAAAACTGCATTCGAGCATCATCGAAGACAGCGACCAGGGCATTTTGATCACCGATGTGCACGAGCGCATTGTGTCCGTCAACGCCGCCTTCACCAACATCACCGGCTACCAGCCACACGAGGCGATTGGCAAGACCACCGACTTGCTGCGCTCTGGCGTGCATGACTCTGATTTTCGGGCGCAGGTGCTCTCAGCCATGCAGGGTAGCGGCCCGTGGCAAGGCGAGATCATCGGCCGGCGCAAGAATGGCGACCTGTTTCCGCAGTCGGTGTCGATCAGCGTGGTGCGCAATGAACAGGGGCAGGTCACGCATGCGTTCTCTATTTTTTCGGACATCAGCGTGCTGCGCGCCACCGAAGAGCGGATGCAGCGGCTGGTCAACTTTGACAGCCTGACCGGGCTGCCCAACCGGACGCATTTTCACCAGTTGCTCGATCTGGGCCTGGCCACCGGGCGGCGCAACGAGGGTTGCGGTGCGGTGCTGACCATCAACCTGCGTCGCTTTGACGTGGTCAACGAAACCTTTGGCCACGAGGTGGGTGATGAGCTGCTGCGCCAGCTGGCACAGCGTTTCCGCCAGGTGTTGCGCGACGAAGACGTGCTGGCCCGAATTGCTGCCGACGAGTTTGTGGTGGCGCTGATCAGCATGCAGCGGCGCGAACACAGCGGCATCGTGGCACAAAAGCTGCTGGCCACCCTGAAACCTGGCTTCACCATCGAGTCCATCGTGCTGCATGTGGGGGCCAACATCGGCATTTCGGTGTACCCCGAAGACGCCATGACCACCACCAGCCTGATGCAGTTTGCCGATGTCGCGGTGAAGCGGCTCAAGGCACAGAGCGAGGGCGAGTCGGGCTACCTGTTTTACAGCCCCGAGATGAACCAGCGTGCCAAGGAGCGCTGGCAACTGGAAGGCGAGCTGCGCCAGGCGCTGGAGTCGCAGCAGTTGCTGCTGCACTACCAGCCCAAGGTCAGCTTGCGCAGTGGCCGCATTGTGGGTGCGGAGGCGCTGATTCGCTGGCAGCACCCTGAGCGTGGCATGGTGTCGCCGGCCAACTTCATCCCGGTGGCCGAAGAAACCGGGCTGATACTGGCCATTGGTGACTGGGTGCTGGAAGAAACCTGTCGCCAGATCAGGGCCTGGAAAAATGCCGGGCTTGACATGCCCACCGTGTCGGTCAACCTGTCGGCGCGGCAATTTGACCCATTGTTGCCCAGGCGCATTCAGGCGGCGCTGAACCGCCACGACCTGCCTGCGGCCTGCCTGCAACTCGAAATCACCGAAAGTCTGCTGGTGCGCGGTACCGACGGCGTGGTACAGATCATGAATGATCTGGTGGCCATTGGCCTGGCCTTGTCGATGGATGACTTTGGCACCGGTTACTCCAGCCTGGCCTACCTGAAGCGCTTTCCGCTGACCACCCTGAAAATTGACCGCTCGTTTGTCACTGGCATTCCGAGCGACGACAACGACTGCGCGATTGCCCGCGCCATTGTCACCATGGCGCAGCAGCTGCGCCAGGAAATCGTCGCAGAAGGGGTTGAAACCAATGCCCAGATGCGGTTTTTGCGCGCCTTGGGCTGCGACCAGTTGCAGGGCTACCTGTTCAGCCCGGCGGTCCCTGCGGATGAATTGGCCCAACTGGTGCGCACAGACGCGCGGTTAAAACTCGATTGAAACGCAGCGCCGGGCGGCGCTGATACACGCTGCGACACAGGGCGACTTGCCGCGACACATGGCGGCGCGTCGGGCATGCAGCCGATACGCGGGGCGCAGAAGATACACCTACCGAACACAGTCAAGCGTTTGACACTGCACTCGGCAAGGTTCTACTCATATCTTCTAAAGGAAAATCATCATGAACAACTCAATGCAACACGCCCAACCCAACGCACGCGCTCAAAGCCAGGGGCAAGGGACTTCACACAGCCAGCAGCAAGGCCCATCACAAGACCATCAGCCACTGGCCGGCGTCTGCCTGCAAGACCCCTTGCTGATCGCCGCCGATGTCGTGTACAGCCAGGCAGACCTGGATGCGCTGAGCTACATGATTGAAGAAGAAAAGCTCGCTGGCGATATCTACGACGCTTTCTATGAGCAGACGGGGCTGCGCGTATTTGACAAGATTGGTGACGCAGAAGACCAGCACATGGCCACCCTGATCGCACAGGCCGACATCGCCGGACTCAATCTCGACACCATTCTGAGCTTCCCCGAGGGGCAGTACAGCAACCCCGAACTGCAATCGCTTTATGACAATCTGTTGGCCACCGGCAGTGTTTCAGCCACCGCCGCGCTCGAAGTTGGCGTGGCCATCGAACTCACCGATATCGCCGACCTGCAACTCGCCATTGCCGACCTGGTGGGCACTCCGTTGGGCACGGCCTATGCCAACTTGCTGAATGGCTCAAACAACCATCTGGCGGCGTTTGAAGGGCTGTTGTGATCGCGCTTTGATGGCAGTCGGCGGGTGCACGCGACCCGTTTCAGGCGTGCCTCAGCAGATCAGCAGACCGTTTGCAAGCGCACCGCGCTGCAAACGGTTTTTTATTGTCTGCGTCGGTGCAAACAACGGTACAAGTGCATCCATCAAGGCCACGGCACGGGCCGAGTGGTCACCCCCAAAATTGCACACATACACATCCAGCGTGACCGCGCGCTGCTCAGGCCAGGTGTGGATGCACAGGTGCGATTCAGCCAGCAACACCGTCGCCGTGACACCGCCCGCCCCGTGCGGCGTGGCCGGAAAACCATGAAACAGCTGCGCTACTGCCTGCAGTCCGGCATCGACGACCGCCTGCAGGCAGCGCGCGCCCAGCGCGTTGGCATCGGTGAGCCAGCACAGGTCGCAGTGGCAACCGTACAGGTCAGCGGTAAGGTGCAGGCCTTGCATGGGTACGGACGCCGGGTGCGGACAGGGACAGCGGCAGAAAAAGCAAACACATGGGTAGCAAGATTCCATTCAATACAGACACACAGGATAGCGCAGGCGCGCACCCGATGGCCGCTTGAGAAGCATGCAAAGGCGACAAAAATCAAATCGTGATCGGAACCTGCAAGTAAAATGTCAGGATTGTCCGGCGTGATTCACCCCAACCGTGAGCCAGCCCAGCCAAAATTGCGTGCCTGGCATGCCATAAAGAGTGTGTGTTTTTATTCAACCCTGGAGAAAAAGTATGACGATCAAGATTGGTATCAATGGCTTTGGCCGTATCGGACGCAACGTGTTGCGCTCAGCCCTGCAGAGTTTTGACGACATCGAAGTCGTTGCCATCAACGACCTGCTGGAGCCCGAGTATCTGGCTTACATGCTGCAATACGACTCGGTGCATGGCCGCTTCAAGGGCCAAGTCTCGGTGGAAGGCAGCACCCTGGTGGTGAATGGCAAGAAAATCCGCCTCACGCAAGAGCGTGACCCGGCCAATCTGAAGTGGAACGAAGTGGGTGCCGACATCGTGATCGAATCCACCGGCATTTTCCTCGACAAGGCCGGTGGTGAAAAACACCTGGCCGCCGGTGCCAAAAAAGTCATCTTCTCGGCCCCGAGCAAGGACGACACCCCGATGTTCGTGTTTGGCGTGAACGACAAGACCTACGCCGGCCAAGCCATCGTCTCCAACGCCTCCTGCACCACCAACTGCCTGGCCCCGCTGGCCAAGGTGATCAACGACAAATGGGGCATCAAGCGTGGCCTGATGACCACCGTGCATGCCGCCACCGCGACGCAAAAAACCGTCGATGGCCCGTCCAACAAAGACTGGCGCGGTGGCCGTGGCATTCTTGAAAACATCATCCCCAGCAGCACGGGTGCTGCCAAGGCAGTCGGCGTGGTGATTCCTGAGCTCAACAAAAAGCTCACCGGCATGTCATTCCGCGTGCCTACCAGCGACGTGTCGGTGGTTGACCTGACCTGCGAACTCAACAGCCCCGCCACCATGGCCGAAATCTGCGCCGAAATGAAGGCGCAGTCTGAAGGTGCCATGAAGGGCGTGCTGGGCTTCACCAACGAAAAAGTGGTGGCCACTGATTTCCGTGGTGACCCCCGCACCTCGATTTTTGATGCCGATGCCAGCATTGCGCTCGACGGCACCTTTGTCAAACTGGTGAGCTGGTACGACAACGAGTGGGGCTATTCCAACAAGTGCCTGGAAATGGTGCGCGTCGTCGCCAAGTAAGCGCCTGAACTGCCGTTTCTGAACTGGCCCGCGCTGCGTACTGCAGCGCGGGCTTTTTTTATCCGCAATCGATGGGTGCGAGTGCACTGGACGGCGGGTCGTAGCCCGGCCTGGCAGCCGCGTTGTTTCACGCGTCAATTCGATAAGGCTGATCTTAAGGAGATCAAACAGCAGCAAAATTAAGCCTCAGATGTTTATCGTTTGGTGACAACTTGCTTGACTTCTATCGGTCAGGAATCCAGACTAACTGACGGGCACGAAAGTCCTGGGTCGTGGCGAAAGGAATAGCTATGAAACTGTACGACAGCAGAAGCGAGGACCAGTTCCTCGTCAAATACGAAAGGGGTACATTGGATGTCGCCACCGCTGCATCGGGGATCTGCTTGGGGCAGTCCCTGGTCTGGTGCAGGCTGATGCTCGATGGCCGGAGTCCCAGTTCAACCAAACCGAGCTATGGCGCTGCGGCGGCAGTGGCGACGAAATACCTTTGGGCATTGAAACAGGGGCAGAGCGATGACAACGCACTCATCCAGGCATGTGGCACGGTGAACCTGGTGTCGCAGAGCGTCGTTGAAGGCAACGTGTACACCCACTTCTGGCAGATTACCCACAACCCAGGCGTGTATCTGGTGACAATTCGCGGACACGCAATGGCGGCAGGCAATCAGAACGATCAATATTACTTCTTCGACCCCAGCGACGGACTATATGAATTTGATTCCACAATTGGGTTTAACAGGAAGATGCTCGAGTACCAGAATTACCTGGGTTCGAGAAAGTTCGCGTAGATTCAGGGAGTTGGGGGGGGAGTTGGGGTCAGGTCTTGCAATCACGCATGGCGGTCAACTTCAGCCGCTTTCACCGCGCGACTGACGGTGCTGTAGTGAACACCAAACGCCTGGGCGATGGCTTGCAGGGTGTAGTCACCTCTGGCATGCGCCTGGGCCATGCCCACCTGCGGGTTGGAGGTGTTCGTTTGCACATAGTGCGTCAGTGGCATGGCCAGCGGGCGACGCTGCGTTCGCGCGATTTCTGCCACGCGGGCCGGCGCCATCGATTGCATGCGGGCCAGGAAGTCGTCGCTGCCCAGATAGATCTGGCCCCGCAAGCGGTCCCACAAGCCCGGTAAACCGACACCCGCGCGGACAAAGTCGCGGTAGCGCGCCACCGCCTCGGCCCGCTCGCACCCGAACTGCGCCAGCAGCCAGTCGGTCTGCAACCACGGCGGTGCCGGCTGCTGGGCCGTCATGGCGGCATACGAGCTCCACGGCCAAAGCCCCGCATCCGATACCATGCCGGCACGCACCGGGTTGAGCACCACATAGCGGGCCAGTTCAAGCAAATAGGAGTCTTTTTCGACCAAAATGGCCTTGTAACGCCCCTGAAACACATGCCCTACTCGGTCGTACTTGTGATTGACATGCTGCGTATAGACCCCGTTGAGCTGGCGCATACCCTGTGACAAGTTGGCCTCGGGCGTTTCGAGCACCAAGTGGTAATGGTTGCCCATCTGGCACCAGGCGTGGCACACCCAATTGAAGCGGTCGCACACCTGCGCCAGGATGGCGAGCCAAGCTCGGCGGTCGGCGTCATCGAAGTAAATCGCCTCGCGCCGGTCACCACGCGACGTGACATGGTAAAGCCCACCTGCAAATTCCAGCCTGAGAGGACGTGTCATGGCGCGATGGTAGTGCGGCTAATGCGTCAATGCAAGACCTGACCCTGTGACCCTCTCACAGCGTTTGCATTCCGAGCACTTTGGCTGCCTTTTTCATGCGCGCATCAAAGCAGAAAAAACACAAATCCTCGCTTGTGGCTTGCTGAAACTGGCGGGCAGCGGCAAGTTGAACGCTGTCGTAGCCACGCAGGGCAAAGGTGTCTGCATACTCACCGGCCTGCTCCACCACGGCTTGGGTGACCTCGACAATGGCAAAGCCTGACCAGTCCTGACGCAGCTTGGAACGAACGGATTCGATCGCCGCAGCATCCACAGAGTTTTCACGAACGCGCCGCGCCAGTGCGGCCATGGCTTCAGCCCACACGATGCGCGACACAGCAATCGTGTTGGCCATCGC
>JAIFMT010000223.1 GCA_020048295.1 Rhodoferax sp. | reverse complement strand
GGTCGGTGCCACCGAGTTCCAGGTCACTCTTGAGCGCCACCGAGTCATAGCCCTGCATCAGCGGGTACAAAAACTCATGCACGCTGATCGGCGTGCCGGACTGATACCGGTCGTGAAAGTCGTTGCGCTCCATCATCCGCGCCACGGTGTAGCGGGCGGCCAGCTGGATCATGCCGCGTGAACCCAGCGCGTCGCCCCATTCGCTGTTGTAGCGGATTTCGGTTTTGGCCGGGTCCAGCACCATCGACGCCTGGCGATAGTAAGTCTGGGCGTTGATCTCTATCTGCTCCCGGCTCAGGGGTGGGCGCGTGCTGTTGCGGCCGGAGGGGTCGCCAATCAAGGTGGTGAAGTCGCCAATCAGGAAAATCACCGTGTGGCCCAGGTCCTGCAACTGGCGCATCTTGTTCAGCACCACGGTGTGGCCGATGTGGATGTCGGGCGCGGTCGGGTCCAGCCCGAGCTTGATGCGCAGCGGTTTGCCAGTGGCTTCGGCGCGTGCCAGCTTTTTCACCCAGTCCTCCTGGGGTATCAATTCTTCACAGCCCCGCAAGCTTACGGCCAGCGCGTGCTGCACTGAATCGGTCATCAAAAGTTCGGGGGATTGGGGCTGTGTCATTAGGGTTTTCCGGGATGCAACGAGAGTGGCGGGGTTTATACTCGATAACTGTTCTTCAGTTTCGCAAAAGTGTCTGTTCGTTACCGCACCCAGCGCTACTGTTGTGTTCAGCCAACACGCTCACACCCAGGACTCTCCTTTGATCACTTCATTGACAGCGCGCGGTCAAGCCTTTATTGACCAATCCGCCCAGTTTCTGGCCCAACATCCCAAACACATCACCGCCATTGTTGCCGCCCTGCTGATGGGCGGTGGTGGTGGCGCGCTGGCATTGGCTTCGTTTGCCCCTGACGCCGCAGACTTGCCTGTGCGTCAGGTGACCGAATCGGTGCAACCAGCCTTCAACATCAGCGATCTGGCCGACACGGCTGCCCCGGCTCCGTTGAACCTGTATCGCTCAGACATCACCCGCAGCAGCGACACCGCCGACACCTTGCTCAAGCGTCTGGGCATTGACGATGCGCAAGCCGCCAGTTTTTTACGCACCGACACGCTGACACGGCAGGTGTTGCTGGGTCGCAGTGGCCGCAATGTCACCGCTGAAGCCGATGCCTTCCAGGGGTTGCTGAGTTTGCGTGCCCGCTGGAGCCCCGACGACAGTGGCCAGTTCAAGCGGTTGGTCATTGAGCGCACTGGCAGCGGCTTTGCCTCGCGGCTGGAGACGGCCACTTTGAACGCCTCGGTGCGCTTGTCCAGTGGCACCATTCGCAGTTCATTGTTTGCAGCGACTGACGATGCTGGTCTGCCCGATGCCATTGCCACCCAGATTGCCGAGATTTTTTCCAGTGACATTGACTTCCGCCGTGCGCTGCGCAAGGACGACCGCTTTAACGTGGTTTATGAAGTGCTTGAAGGTGATGGCGAACCCATGCGCACCGGGCGCGTCCTGAGTGCCGAGTTTGTCAACGCCGGCAAGCCGTTTCAGGCGATGTGGTTCCAGCCCCCCGGCAACGATGCCCGCGGTGTGGCCTTGAAGGGCGGTTACTACACGCTCGACGGGCAAAGCAAGCAGCGCGCGTTTTTAAGTTCCCCGGTCGCGTTCTCGCGCATCAGTAGTGGCTTCGCCATGCGCTTTCATCCCGTCCTGCAAAAGTGGCGTCAGCATCTGGGCACTGACTTTGCTGCGGCCACCGGCACACCGGCGCGCACTGTGGGCGACGGCGTGGTGTCGTTTGCCGGCGCGCAAAACGGCTACGGTAACGTGATCTTCATCAAGCACCGCAACAACACCGAAACGGTGTATGCGCACCTGAGCAAAGTCATGGTGCAGCGTGGCCAAAATGTGGCGCAAGGCCAAACCATCGGCCTGGTGGGGTCCACCGGGTGGGCCACTGGGCCCCATCTGCACTTCGAGGTACGTGTCAATGGTGTGCAGCATGACCCGATGGCCATGGCACAACGCAGTGAGACCGTGCCGGTCCCGGCGGCCGTCCAGCCACTGTTCCGTCAGGCTGCCGCAGAGGTCAAAACCGCGTTGCAAGCCGCTGCCAGCATCAATCAGACGCGCTTTGAGTAAGGACTCTGCGGGCTTTGCGCACGCTCGGTGTCTTGGCTTGATGCAAGCCAAGGGCACACCATGTCCATGCCACGGCCATGCCTGACTTTTATATTGGCCTGATGTCAGGCACGTCACTGGACGGCGTTGATGGCATTCTGGCCAGTTTTGACGGTACCGGCATTCAGGTGATCGGCAGCGCGACACGGGCTTTTGATGCCTGTTTTCGCCAGGAATTGCTGGCACTGAACTCGCCATCGCCCAATGAATTGCACCGAGCTGCCCTGGCGAGCAACCAGATTGCGCTGATGTATGCCGATGTGGTGGCCGATTTGCTGAGTCAGGCCAGCGCTGCTGGCATTGCCGCCGCCGACATTCGCGCCGTGGGCGCGCACGGGCAAACGGTAAGGCATCAGCCCAATGCACCCATCAAGCCAGCAAAAATTGGTGACATGCCCACACCGGCAGCGCCACAGCGCCAGACCACCCGCACGTCTGCCTATACGCTGCAATTGATCAACGCCGCGCTGTTGGCCGAGTTGTCTGGCCTGACCGTGGTGGCAGACTTTCGCAGCCGCGACATCGCCGCTGGCGGCCAGGGGGCCCCGCTGGTGCCGGCTTTCCATCAGTATGTGTTTGGCCAGCGCCATGCCGACATCGCCGTGCTGAACATTGGCGGCATTGCCAACCTCAGCGTGCTGCCGGCTGACCCAGCCGCAGACGTTCTGGGCTTTGATTGCGGCCCGGGCAACGCGTTGATGGATGCCTGGTGCTCGCAGCAGACCGGCCAGCCTTTTGATGCCGGGGGCGCCTGGGCTGCCAGCGGCGCTTGCTTACCCGATTTGCTTGGGCACTTGCTCGATGATCCCTACTTTTTGCTGCCACCCCCCAAAAGCACCGGGCGTGATCTGTTCAGTCTGGACTGGTTAGCCCAACGGCTGCTGCCGTTTGCCGCCGAGCGCGCTCAAGATATTCAAAATACACTGACAGAATTGACCGCTAGCGCTTGTGCGGCTTGCATTAACAGCTACGCTAAAAATAGCAAAAAACTGATTGTCTGCGGCGGCGGTGCCTTGAATACGTTTTTGTTGCAACGCCTGCAGGCGCTGTTGCCGTGGTTGCCAGTGACTCCCTCCGATGCGCAAGGTTTACCACCGCTGCAAGTAGAAGCGGCTGCATTTGCCTGGCTCGCCCGCCAGACTATGCTTGGACTCCCGGGTAATCTGCCAGCTGCCACCGGGGCCGCTGGATCACGCATTTTGGGTGCGATTTACCCGCAGTAAGCGACCTGCGTGGCACTTCAGTGCGCTACCCGGCCCCATTCCGCCTCGTAGGTGGTCACCAGCACCTGGTTTGACAGCCGGTTGACCTCGGCGGGCACGCGCGCCATGTCGCGTGGAAAATCAAACAGCGCTGGCAGGCCGGGCAGCGTCAGAAAGCGCAGCCCGTCGGGCAGGGTTGTGGGCAGGCGATAGGGTCGGCGGCTGGCAATGACATAGCCCCACTCGCCAAAACTTGGCACATGCGCGTGGTAGGGCGTGGCCGTCAGACCGGCGGACTCGATGGTGGTGACCACGGTCCAGAAGCTTTTGCGCGCCACCAGCGGTGAGGTGGTCTGGATCACCGCGTAGCCGCTGGCCGTCAGGTGGCGCTCCAGCAGCGCATAAAACGACTGGGTGTAGAGCTTGCCAATATTGAAGTTGGTCGGGTCAGGGAAATCCACCACGATCACGTCGAACACCTCCCGTGTACCCTCCAGCCAGCTAAAGGCATCGGCGTTGACGACCCGCACCTTGGGTGACTGCAGCGCCGCCTGGTTGAGTTGCACCAGCACCGGCTGCTGGCCAAACAGCGCGGTCATGGCCGGGTCCAGTTCCACCAGCGTGACACCTTCAACGCCGGGGTATTTGAGGATTTCACGCACTGCCATGCCGTCGCCGCCGCCCAGCACCGCCACCTGGGCGGGTGCCGCGCCGCTGGCGGACCAGGCAGCCATGGCCGGATGCACCAGCGCCTCGTGGTAACGGTATTCGTCGCGCTGGGCGAACTGCAGGTTGCCGTTGAGAAACAGCCGGTAGCCGGCGCGCCCTTCGCCCGGCCCGTGCGTCAGCACGATGCGCTGGTACGGGGTGGTTTGGGCAATGACCACGCGGTCCTGGTACAGCTTGTCCTCGGCCCAGGTGGTCAGCCGCTCGGCACCGGCCATGCCCGCCGCCAGCGCCCCCAGTGTCAGCAGGCAGGCCGCCGCGTGCGCCGACCAGTGCCGCAACTCATGGCGAAACAGCCACAGCGCCCACAGCGCAACGCCAGCATTCATCAGACCAAACAGCAGCCCGGTGCGGATCAGCCCGAGCTGCGGCACCAGTACCAGCGGAAACGCCAGCGACACCGCCAGCGCACCCAGGTAATCAAAGGTGAGCACTTGCGACACCAGGTCGCGCAGAGCCACATCGCGCTTGAGGATGCGCATCACCAGCGGAATCTCCAGGCCCACCAACGTGCCGACCGCCAGCACCAGTCCGTAGAGCAGCGGCCGAAACGCTCCGGGCAGCGTTGCATTAGCTACAAATAAAAGAGCAGGAAGCGATCCTCCGACAAGGGCTACCAGCAGTTCTATCCTTAAGAAATGGGCCGGCAACTGGCGCTCGAAAAAGCGCGACAGGTAGGAGCCCACGCCCATCGCAAACAAATAAGTGCCGATGATGGTGGAGAACTGCAGCACCGAGTCGCCCAGCAGGTAAGAGGCCAGGGCACCGGCCGCCAGCTCATACACCAGCCCGCACGCGGCCACGACAAACACCGAAGCCAACAAGGCAACTTCCAGCGGGCGCGGGGGTGGGGTGGGGCGGTCATTCGCATGCATGGGGGCCCTATTTTGCCGGTCATCGCGATGGGTCCGCCAGTGCACCGCAGCCAGCCAAGCATTGCGCCGTGCGCCAGGCACTCTTCGCCGCCTCGTCGCCGGTATCTGTGCGGTTCAGCGAGGACCACGTTCTGGCATCGGTCCTGAAAAAAACGCACGCGCCCCGGGGCGTAAACTGCGCCCCCATCGCAACCTGACATTTTCAATCTTATGCACACCTTGCCCGCGCTGCCTTGTTACTTGAACGGCGAATTCACCACCCTGCCCAACGCCAAAATCAGCGTGATGGACCGGGGCTTCATTTTTGGCGATGGCGTGTACGAGGTGGTGCCGGTGTATCAGGGGCAGCTGTTCCGCTTTGCCAACCACATGGCGCGGCTGGAGCGCAGCCTGAAAGAGCTGCGTATCGACAACCCCTTGAGCCGCGACCAATGGGCCCAGGTTGCTTCCCGTCTTGTAGCTGACTACGCAACATCCACGGGGGCTACAGCCAAAAATCTTGATCAACTGATCTATATTCAAATTACGCGGGGTGTGGCCATGCGCGACCACGTCATGCCCACGGACATCAGCCCCACCGTATTTGTCATGACCAATGTGATGAAACCACCCAGCCCTGAGCAACGTGCTAAGGGTGTGGCCTGTGTGACCGCTGATGACTTTCGCTGGCAGAAGGCGCACATCAAGGCCACCAGCCTGCTTGGCGCGGTGTTTGCCCGCCAGATCAGCTTTGGCAATGTCTGGGTGGTCAAGGACGGTCGGGTCATCGGCACCCCCAAGGACAACCTGGTGCTCGAAGGTATCCGCTATGGGCTGATTGAAGAAATCTGCCAGGCGCAGGGCATCCCCTTTGCGCTGCGCCGCGTCGGCCGCGCTGAGGTGCTGGGGGCTGACGAGGTGTTGCTGTCATCCGCCACCAAAGAAGTGCTGCCGGTGACGCTGCTGGACGGTCAGCCGGTGGGCAGCGGCAGGCCCGGGCCGGTGTACGCTCGCCTTTATGCGGGGTATCAGGATGCCAAAGCCGAGGCACTGCGAGCGTCCGCCTGACCCAGGCAATGACATGCCGGTGCTGACGTTTGCCTCGCGAATGGTGTCGATCAGTCTGCCCTGTGGGTGGACTGCACACCCGACACCCTGGGCTACTTGCCGCGCCTGAACTGTCTGTCTGACCACCAGCCATTTCTATGAGCTGACTGACACGGCGCATTACACTTGTACGGTCGTTTGAAAGTGTTGCTTGTCAGGTTTTTTACTCACAATAAGGAGATATTCATGAAACTGAAATTTTTTGCCGCCGCCGTTCTGACTTCTGCGGCACTCGTTGGCAGCGTCAGCGCGCAGCAGTTTTTTCGCATCGGCACCGGCGGCACGGCTGGTACCTACTACCCCGTCGGCGGCATGATCGCCAATGCGGTGTCGCAGCCCGGCAAGATCATCGCCACGGCGCAGGCCAGCAACGGTTCGCTGGCCAATGTCAATGGCGTGGCGGGTGGTGCCATGGAAGCGGGTTTCAGCCAGTCGGATGTAGCCACCTGGGCGCAAACCGGTACCGGCATTTTTGAAGGCAAGCCCAAAGTGGGTGGCCTGCGCATGATTGCCAACCTGTACCCTGAGAGCATCCACGTGGTGGTGAAAAAAGGCGCGGGCATCAAGAGCATTGCCGACCTGAAAGGCAAGCGCGTGGCGCTGGATGAACCCGGCTCTGGCACGCTGATCAACGCCCGCCTGGTGCTGGCCGCCTACGGCATCAAAGAAGCTGACATCAAACCCGAGTACATCAAGCCCAACCAGGCTGGCGACAAGATGAAAGACGGCGCACTCGATGCCTTCTTCTTCACCGGCGGTGCCCCCGCTGGCGCGATTGCCGAACTGGCCAGCGCGGGGGGTGGCATTGAATTGCTGCCGATTGATGGCGCAGCGGCTGAAAGCCTGCGCAAGTCCAGCAGCTTCTTTGCCGTGGACACCATTCCGGCTGAAACCTACAAGGGCGTGCCAGCGGTCAAAACTCTGGCTCTGGGCGCACAACTGGTGACCAGCGACAAGGCCGACACTGAGACGGTCTATCAGATCACCAAGGCGCTTTACAGCGATGCAGCGCAAAAGTCACTCGCCGCCGGTCATGCCAAGGGCAAGTACATCACGCTGCAAAACGCTGTGCAAGGTGTTGGCATTCCGTACCACCCGGGTGCCGAGAAGTTCTACAAAGAAGCGGGCGTGCTGAAGTAAACAGCGCTTGACTCTCCCCGCCAGAACACGCCTTACCCAGGTGGCGTTTTGGCTTACGGTTTGACGGGCGGTATCACCGCCCGTTTTCATTGAAAAACCAGACACATCGCCCCCTATGAGCACCATTCCCGTCACCCTGCCAGACGACAAACAGCTGCTGGCGCTGGAAGAGAAGTTTGACCCCGAGATGCGTTTTCGCCCCTCGGTACCACCCGGCACGGTACTGATCAAATGGCTGTTGATCACGCTGAGCTGCTTCCACTATTACACGGCGGGGTTTGGTCTGCTGCGCGAAACCACGCACCGGGGCGTGCACCTGGCGTTTGTGCTGGGGCTGATTTTTCTGGTGTTTGCCGGCAGCAAGGCCGCTGAAAACCGCACGGTGCGCCACAGCCTGGCATCGCCCGGCGGCATTCCGC
>JAIFMT010000138.1 GCA_020048295.1 Rhodoferax sp. | reverse complement strand
GCCGAGCGCCACGATCGGGCCGGCCTTGTAGGTGCCTGCATCGCTCAGGCTGTCGCCGAAGGACACCACTGCGCTGTATTTGACCGCTGGGTCCTGATTACCATCCCCGCCGCCGCAAGCCGCTACCAGCAACGCTACGCCAAGTGCTGCCCCCATCAATTTGAATTGCCGCATTCGATATCTCCAAGGTGTAAAAAAGAACGACCGTACTATTTATCAACAGGATATGGTATCTGTAGAAACTGTGAGCGTGAATCGGGTAAACCCGTGGCGGCAAGAACCTATCGGTAGCGCAGTTTCATCATCAAGATGGCGCTGGCCAGCGCCAGTGTGATGAAGTTGGCAATGACCACTGGCCAGGCGCTCAGCAGCAAACCGTAAACCAGCCACATAGCGACCCCGACGGTGAACACGCTGTACATGCCCAACGAGATGCCGCTGACATCTTTGGTGCGAAAGGTGTGCCAGGCCTGCGGCAGAAAACTGGCGGTGGTCAGGACGGCCGCCAGTGTGCCGATCAAATCTGTCAAATTCATAAATAAAGGCGGGCAAGGAACATGTCTCGCCGAACATCAAAGGCCCGCATTGTCGCTGACCGCCCAGGTCAGCAACGCATCCAACGCAGGGCGTGCGGCGGCCGCATTGGTGTGGTTGACGATGGCGACCAGGCACATCTGCTTACCATGGGTACCATGCACATAGCCGGCCACTGCCATGACATCGCGCAAGCTACCAGTTTTCAGGTGCGCACTGGCGGCCGGTGCCAGACTGCGTTTGAGCGTGCCGTCGATGCCCACAATCGGCAGCGATGACATCAGCTCGGACATATTGGGTGACGCATACGCCACTTGCAGCATCCGGACAAGTCCCTGGGCTGTGATGCGCTCCAGACGTGACAGACCGGCACCGTTGTCCAACACCAGGAGCTCTGTGGTGCTGATGCGTTGCTGCCACCAGTTCTGCAGCCGATCGCGGGCCATTTCCTGCGTTGCCGGGCCGGCTGGCACCGTACTGGCGCGGTCTGCGGGGTCTGATCGGCTGACTGCAAGGCTCAAGAAAAGCTGCCGCGCCATGACGTTATTGCTGAACTTGTTGATGTCACGTACCACCTCGGCCAGCGTGGGACTGACCAACACAAACGTCGCAGGCGCTTCCGGGGCGTTGCCATCGCGCACGCGACCGGTGAGCTGACCTCCCATGCTGCGCCAGAGACCTTCGATGCTACGGGCGTTGAAACTGGCAGGGTCGGCATAGGCCACTGACCAGGTTTTTTCGCCGCAGGTCGCAGGGTAGGCACCCGCAAAACTGATGCGAGTCGGGTCAGAGAATTCAGCCAGCAATCGGGCGCGGTAATCGTTGCAGGGCACAGTCATGTCGCTCAGCAGTGGCACGCTAACGGGCAGGCGCACACCGGCCAATGGCGGGTCATAGGTCACGTGAGCTAGCTTATCGGCCACGTTCGGGGCAAAGGTCATGGACACCGATTTGAAGTTGAACAACAAGGCATCCGGGGTCACGTTGTAGGGGCGAAATGGCTCGCCATCAAAGTCGCCAGCCTGGATGGCCAGCGGTGCAAAGGCGCTGCGGTCGAACACGATGTCGCCGTCAATCTGGCGCAGGCCCAGGCCCTGCAGCCGCTGCAGCAGCAGCCACAGGCGCTCGGTGACCAACTTCGGGTCGCCACTGCCCTTGATGACAAGGTTGCCTTTGAGCACACCTTGGCTGATACGGCCGTCCAGCCACACCGGTGTGCGCCAGACCCAGGCTGGCCCCAGCAGGTCAAGTGCCGCAAAGGTGGTGACAAGTTTCATCACCGAGGCCGGATTCACGGCCGCTGCCCCGCGGTGGATCAGGCGTGGCGGAGAAAGACCATCGGCATCGACCAGCAGCAGGCTGACAGATTCTTGCGGAATCTGGGCGCGCGCCAGCGCTGCAACCACCGTTGACGGCAGGGGCTGTGCCAATGCGCTGGCGCAACCTGCTGCCACGGCCAAAGTCAACACCCACGGTGCCAAACGGCTGAGGCGCAAGTTGGTAAAAAAATACCGTATAGAGGGTTGATGCATCGTTGGTTCGCGTTCGGTCCGAGTCGCGGAGTATCAATCAGAGTTTGTCAAGTACCAGAGCGGCTTGCCATGTGGCATCTGGCGGGGTCGCGCGCAACTGCTCAATGCGCTGCAAAAACCGCAGCGCAGCCATATCGCCCGGCTGGTATGCCAGCAATTGGGTGAAAGCGCTGGCACTGGTTTCCCACTGTTGTTGCTGAAAACTGGCAATACCCGATGCGCTGAGCTGCCTCAGCACACCATCGTCGCATGGACTGAACACCTTGATGGACTGGCTCTTGCCCTTGACGACGACCGTATCGAGGTGTCGCAACGACAACTCGGCTGGCAAGCCTGCGGCAGTGGCCTCTGACAGCAGGATACCGCTGCCAAAGGCTTTGTTAGCCCCTTCGAGTCGGGCCGCCAGGTTCACCGCATCGCCGATGGCCGTGTACGAAAAGCGCCTGTGCGAGCCCACATTGCCAACCACCACTTTGCCGCTGTGCAAACCGATGCGCATGGCAATGCGCGGCAACCCACGTGCCAGCAGGCGTTGGGTAAGGGCATGCATGGCAGCCTGCATGTCGATGGCGGCTCGCACTGCGTGTTCGGCGTGCTGCGCATCGGGCACGGGCGCGCCCCAAAAGGCCATCACCGCATCGCCAATGAACTTGTCCACGGTGCCGCCATGGCGGTGGATGATGTCGGTCATGGTGTTGAAGTACTCGGTCAGCACATCCACCGTAGCTGGCGCACTCAGGTGCTCGGACATGGCGGTGAAATTGGCCAGGTCGGTGAACATCAGGGTCAGCTCGCGCACTTCGCCGCCGAGCTTGAACAACGCCGGGTTGTCGATCAGTTGGGCAACCACATCGGCAGGCACGTATTGCGAGAACATCGCCCGAATCTGTTGGGCGCGTCGGCGGGTTGCCAACCCATGCAATAGCTGGGTGCTGCCATACAAGGACACCAGAGCCAGCAGTGGCAACAGTGGCGGCATCCAGAGTTTCTGCACGGCAAAGAGCCAAAAAGTCCCCACCAACACGCTGGTGGCCAGCGCGGCTGTCATCCCAGCGACCATGCCCGGATGAAGCTGCGACGAGAGCAGCACAAACAACACCGACAGTGCAACCAGCAAGGCCATCTGCCAGCGCACATCAAGCGGCTCGATGCTGTCCCCCAACATCAGGTTGGCCAGTTGGTTGGCCTGCACTTCGATGCCCGGCAACAGTCGGTCTTCCTGATCGACCAAGGCGAAGGGGGAGTTGAACAGGTCGGCCTGTGAGCGCCTGAGTTCGGTGGAAGTGCGTACCGAGCGGCCAATCAAGACGATCTTGTCCCTGAAAAACCCTTCTGGCAGCAAACCAGGCTCCAGTGCCTGGTAATAGGAGCGGGTGTCAAACGTGCCGCGTGGACCCTGGTAACCAATCAAGGCCTCAC
This sequence comes from Rhodoferax sp., assembly GCA_020048295.1. The sequence goes on along the minus strand of JAIFMT010000138.1, from coordinate 2,382 downwards.
TTGATGGGGGCGCAGCCGCCAGAGTGGCTCCGCTGGCAATGGCCACACGCATCGCAAAGGCATCAGGCGAGCGCTCCAGGCGGCGCACGACAAAATCATCATCAGGCCGGACCAAGGTTTGTCCCGGCACCGCGCCAGCCTGCACAAAGGCTGCCAGCGGAGCCACTTCTGACCACAGGGTGGCGTTGCCGCTTTCTGTCAACTCCCGCGTAGCACCCAGCACCAACGGCGGGGCGGTGGCAATGGCTTGTGCCAGTGCCAGGTCATCGGCTGGGTTGGAGGCCTCGGCAAACACCACGTCAAAACCAACGGCCCTGGCACCATCGGCCCGTAGCCGGTTGAGCACCTGCGCGTGCATCCGGCGCGGAAACGGCCATTGGGTCTTCAGTTCTGCAAAGCTGGGTTCATCAATCGCCAGAATCACCACGGGCAGCGTGCTGTGGTAAGGGGCAGACAAGCTGGTCAGCAGGTCGAAAAACTTGTTGTCAACCGCGATCCAGGGGCGCGTGTACGTAGCGGCCCAGAGCACCAGAATGACCACACCGCTCAGGACCAGCGACGTGGCCAACTGCTGCCATGCGCCGTCAGAAGCGGTAGCGCGCATCGACAACATAGCGGGCTGACTGGCGCGGTGACGGGTTGCCACCCAGATTGAGTGCCGCCGCAGTCAGCGACCAGCGCTTGTCTGGCGACTCGTGCGCCAACAGCAAGTCGAGCTGCCAGGCCGCTGGCCAAAGGGTCAGGTTGGACATGTCTTCAAATCGGTCTGATCGGTAGACCACGCGCGCGCCCAATTGCAGGTGTTGCCCAGCGGCCCAGTGGGTGCCCAGCGCCAATGTGTCGCGTGGCAGGAAGGCGATGCGCTTGCCCGCAACACGTCCACCTGGCACCTGCGCGTCCGCATAGCTGTTGCGGGAGTCTTGCCAGATGTATTTCAGGTAGGCAGACAGGCGTGGGTTGAGCAGCCGATTGACACCGACAGAGAGGGCATCCAGACTGGCCATCTCGGTCTCCGGCGTGTTTTCCAGCAGGTCTATGGCGGACAGATTGATCGTTTGCGCGTTGCGCAGGGCTTCGAGAAACGGCAGGCTCGGCGTGCGCAGGTCAACCCCGGAAGCCACTGGGTTGCTGATGTCCTGGTGATCCAGCTTGGCGCTGAAAAATGTGCTGGCATTGGGCGACCAACCCAGTTGCAGCACACTGCGTTTGACGCGGCCACCGGCAGTCAGCAGCCGGTCGTCGAGCGCTATACCGGCAGTATCGACCCGATCCAGCGTGCTGACGCTCAAAGGGCGCAGCCAATCCTGGTACGCCGCGCGCAGACTGAATTGCTCGTTGGGTTGGTAGACCAGTCCCAGGCGTGGGGTCAGGACGCGGTGCACCTGATCGATTTGCACCTGGTCTTCGCTGACGCTTTCGGCGGCCAGGTTAACCAGCAAGCGCTCGCCCTTGACCTTTTCGGCCACACGGTTGGATGCCAGCGCGCCGTCCAGCAACAGGCTTGGACTGAGCCAGTGTTGTGCGTTCAGGCTCAGCGCAGAAAAACTGCGCTGTATGTTGTTCGAGCCCGCAAATACAAGCACATTGTTCAGCGTGAAGCCGTCGTTACTGATCGAGGCCACGACGCCACTCCCCCAGGCCAGGCTGTCTTGTGCTTCACGCACTTGTTCAAACCCCAGTCCGATGCGCGTGGCGGGACTCAAGTCGGTGGTGTGCCGCCACTGCAGGTCTTGAAAGGTCTTGCTGGGCGTGGCGTACACGCCGACCTCACCCACCACGTCGTCCAGAGCCAACACGGTGGGGTAAGCCTTGATCTGATTGAATGAACGGCCCTGCCCCAGTTTGAGCCAGGTTTGCGAGGTCGGTGTCCAGCGGTAAGACATACCGAGCGCACTGTGGGAGGTGTCCAGCTTCATCTGCGTTGGACTGCTCAGGTTCTTTTGGGTCGATGCAAGGTCAACCACCTGATTGTTGCCGCGCAGGTCGATGTCAAAAGTGTTGTGGTAAGCAAAGACACCCAGCTTCTCTGTCAGTTGCAACCCCAAGCCCAGGGTACCGACATTCGCATCGGCACGGCTGCGTCCAGTCGGGTCGTGGACAAGTGGTTGACCTGACAGGGACACCAGATCAAGGGGAAAGTTGCGCAGCTTTGCAGGCTGCAACTGCACAAAATAAGCCATCGGCCGAACCAGGTGGCTCAAGCCATTCAGGATCAGCTCGGGTGTCTGGAGTTCGCCCTGGCCATGGTCAAACCCCAAACCCAGCGTACCGAAATGTCCCGACGACTGCAACAACGGTGAAAACCGATTGCTGACGCCAAACGCCAGAGGGTCGGTCAGGAAACCTTGAAACAATTCAGAATTTTTGTTGAACTCGCCGAAC
>JAIFMT010000154.1 GCA_020048295.1 Rhodoferax sp. | reverse complement strand
ATTGCGGCCGCCAGCATTGACTCCACGCAGAGCCGCGAAGAAGCGCAGCAGGTGATGGCACAAGCGCGTGCCGGTACCCTGAAAATTTTGCTGATCTCGGTGGAGCGGCTGAAAAACGAGCGTTTTCGCCACTTTATTGCCAGCGTGCCGGTGTCGCTGCTGGTGGTCGATGAGGCGCATTGCATCTCGGAATGGGGGCACAACTTTCGCCCTGATTACCTCAAGCTGCCGCACGAACAGCACGCGCTTGCCATACCGCAGGTGCTGCTGCTGACTGCCACCGCCACGCCCACGGTGGTGGCCGACATGCAGGCCAAATTTGCCATTGACAGCCTGGACGTGGTTTGCACCGGTTTTTACCGGCCCAACCTGAATTTGTGGGTGGAACCCGTCAGCGGCGCTGACAAACTGCGCCGCCTGGTGGACTGGCTAAAGACCCGCGCTGGACAGGCCAGCATTGTCTATGTCACCTTGCAGCAAACCGCCGAAGACGTGGCGCAGCACCTGTCGCAGCACGGCATTGCCGCCAGCGCCTACCACGCCGGCCTGGCGCATGAGATGCGCCAGGACTTGCAGCAGCGCTTCATGGCCGGGCAGTGCCACTGCATGGTGGCAACCATTGCCTTTGGCATGGGCATCGACAAGAGCAACATCCGCCATGTGCTGCACTTTGACCTGCCAAAATCGATTGAGGGCTACAGCCAGGAAATCGGCCGTGCCGGGCGCGACGGCCTGCCGTCGGATTGCCTGGTGCTGGCCAACCGCGACAGTCTGCAGGTGCTGGAGAACTTTGTTTATGGCGACACGCCCGAGCGCGCCGGCATCGATACCGTGCTGGCCGACATTGCGGCGGTGGCGGCGGGCCAGTCGTGGGAGGTGAAGCTCACCGCGCTGTCAGAGCGCTGCAACATCCGCCTGCTGCCGCTCAAGACCTTGCTGGTGCAACTGGAGTTGCGCGGCATCATTGCCGCCCGCTTTGCCTATTTTGCCGACTACCGATTCAAATTGTTGACCGCCGCCGAGGATATGCTGGCGCACTTTCAGGGGGAGCGGGCGCAGTTTGTGCAGGCCATTTTGCAGTGTGCGGTGCGCGCACGCACCTGGTACACGCTGGATTTTGATGCGCTGTACCGGCAGCACCATGCCGAGCACAGCCGGGTGGTCAAGGCGCTCGACTATTTTCAGGAAAAGGGCTGGATCGAACTCGAAGCCAAGCAGATGACCGATGTGTATGCGGTACTGCAGCGCGACTTTGATCACAACGCGCTGGGCGCGGACTTGAGCGCCTATTTTCAGGCCAAGGAGCACAGCGAGGTGGCGCGCATTCACGCCATGCTGGACTACTTTGCCAGCGCGCAATGCCTGAGCCATCGGCTGGCGGCGTATTTTGGCGATTTGCAGGCACCCCTGCACTGCGGTCATTGTTCGGTGTGCCGTGGTCAGGTCGCGCAGTTGCCAGCGCCAGCCCCCGTGCCGCCGCTGGCCGGCCAAAACCTGGTCGCGTTGTGTGGCGAGCTGATCGACCGGCATCTGGGCCAGCTGCACCGCCCCGCCAGTTGCGAAGTTCTGACGCGGTTTTTGTGCGGCATCACCGCCCCGGTGCTGACCCAACTCAGGGCGCGCAGTCTGCCAGGTTTTGCAGCGCTGGAAAATTACCCTTACGCCGAGGTGCGCCAGTGGGTGCAGCAGTTCACAGCTTGAACACCGCCACCGTCTGCACCAGTTCCTGTGCCTGGCTATTGAGGCTGCTGGCCGCCGCAGCCATCTGCTCCACCAGTGCAGCGTTTTGCTGGGTGGCCTGATCCATCTGCATCACTGCTTCGCCGACCTGCGCCACGCCAGCGCTTTGTTCGCGGCTGGCTGAGCTGATTTCGGTGACGATGCTTGACAGGCGGGCAATGCTGCTGACCACCTCGGTCATGGTGCTACCGGCCTGATCCACCAGCACGGTGCCACTGGCGACTCGCTCGACACTGGTGTTGATCAGCGTTTTGATCTCCTTGGCGGCTTCGGCGCTGCGCCCGGCCAGACTGCGCACCTCGCTGGCCACCACGGCAAAACCACGGCCTTGTTCACCGGCGCGGGCGGCTTCCACGGCGGCGTTGAGCGCCAGGATGTTGGTCTGGAACGCGATGCCGTCAATCACCTGGATGATGTCGCTGATCTTGCGCGAGGCCTCGTTGATGCCGCGCATGGTGTCCACCACCTCGGCCACCACCTGTCCGCCCTTGACGGCCACGGCGCTGGCATCCACGGCCATCTGGCTGGCTTGCGCGGCATTCTCGGCGTTGTGCTGCACGGTGGCGCTGAGCTGCTCCATCGAGGCAGCGGTTTGCTGCAGCGCGTTGGCCTGGTTTTCGGTGCGTGCCGACAGGTCGTGGTTGCCCTGGGCGATTTCAGAACTGGCGGTCGATACGCCATCCGCACCGCCGCGCACCTGCCGCACGATGTCGGCAAACTGGTCGCGCATGGCGTTGATGCCGTGCAACAAGCTACCTTGGTCGCCGGGCTGCAGGTCCAGGCGCAGCGCCAGATCACCCTGTGCGATACGTTGCGTGATGTCATGCGCATAAGCCGGCTCGCCGCCAAGCTGGCGCAACACACTGCGGGCAATCACCATGCCGATGGCCAGCAGCGCGAGCATCAGCAGTAGCGTGCCCACGGCAAAACCCAGCGCCCGGCTCGATACGGTGGTATCGACGGTATCGACATACACCCCCGAGCCAATCACCCAGCCCCATGGCTCAAAGCCTTTGACGTAAGAAATTTTCTGCACCGGCTGGCTGGCCCCGGGTTTGGGCCACAGGTAAGGTACAAAGCCGGCACCCGAAGCCCTGACTATTTTGTTGAAATTGCTGTATAGCAATTGGCCGTCGGTGCTTTTGAAGTCGGTCAGGTCTTTGCCCTGCATTTCGGGCTTGATCGGGTGCATCACCATGATTTGCTGCAGGTCGTTGATCCAGAAATAGTCGTTGCCGTTGTAGCGCATGCCGCGCACTGTTTCGGCAGCCTGCAGTCTGGCCTCGTCCTGCGACAGCTTGCCTTGTACCGCCAACGCCTGAAAATGCGCCAGCACACCATGCGCCACCTCGACCGACTGGCGTACGCTATCTTGGCGTTCCTGCAAAATCAGCGCTCGTTCCGACCACAGAAACACTGCGGCCAGCACCATCACCCCCAACACCGCGCTGGCAGTCAGCAGCGCCAAGCGTCGGGCAACACTCAGTGAGCTTAGATTCATCATGACGGGTGTTCCTTCACGCAGGACAGTGGCGGTTGAGAAAAATCAATCATAAACCCGTTAGCGTTGGTCGCAACCTGCACGGCAACCGGTACAGTGCCTGCGGGGCTATGCGTCCGGTATCCGTCTTCAGGTCGTCAGCGTCAGGCTGTTGCCCGCGGTATCGGTGAACAGTACCTGCGCCTGCTGGTCCATTGAAAAACTGCCTGCCTCAAACTCGCGGCGCAAGGGCACAGATTTGTGGCCAAACATCAGGTCCACCGCGCCTTCAACGCCCAGGCTGACCTCCACCCTGGCAGTCAAGGCCAACTCCAGTTCGTGCTCCAGCGTCTGCTTTTCTGCCAGTGATGCGCCCCACACCTGCACTGCATGCTGGCGCGAGGCCTTGACGCGGTCCAGCATGTGCTTGGGGTCGCCAATCGCTTTGAGCTGCTTGACCAGCTTGTCGAGGTTGGCTTCCACCGCTTTCTCAGACTCGATGCGCGCCAGCAGCGCGCTATAGCGGGCTTCGAGTTCGGGGTTGGTGCCAACCACCACTTTGGTCGTGCCGGCCTTGCCCGAACCCAGCAGCGGCACCCGCAGCAATAGCGCTGCGGCGGTCACGCCACCCACCAGCCGACCGCGCTGCGGTGAGTTGCTGCCGATGATGATCTGGTTGAGCGAATGCAGGTCGCAGTCAATCACCATGTCGCCAATCACGATCACCGTGCCGGCGGTGATTTGTGCGCCTTCGGCAAAGCGCGCCGTCACCGAGCCACCGGCGTGCAGTTTGGCGTGGGCAATCAGCCCACCGGCCACCTGAATGTTGCCGCCGGCATCGAGTTGCCCGCCATCGACCATGCCATCGACCACGATGTCGCCGCTGGCCTGCACCTTCATGCCCTGGATCACCTCGCCGGCCACATGCACGGTGCCATCAAAATGGATGTTGCCAGTGGCCATGTTGACCTCTTTGATGCGCAAGATCGGCTCCACCATCACCCCGTTGGTGACTCGCACCGGCTGGCCGCTGACCGAGGCGACCAGCAAATTGGCATCTGCCGCCGAGATTTCGGCGCCATCGAGCTTGGGCGCAAAACTGCTGTCGTGTCCGGCCAGCGCCGCCAGCACCTGACCCTTGACGGTTTTGCCCGGCACGCCTGGTGTAGCGGGGGTGCGGCGCATCAGCGGCGTGCCGGCCGCCACCACCGGAATGTCACCATGTTCGCGGTAATCAATCAGCCCCTGTTCGTTGAGCTTGGGCGCACGGTCCACACTGTCGGCAACCAGCGCTTCAAACGATGCGTCGTGGCCGTCTTGCGCCACGCTGCCGCGCGCCACCACCAGTGCGCTGCACGCGCCGGCCTGGCACGCCTGCGCCACGGCGTCTTCGTCAATGCCAAACACCACCCCCGCCTGCGCCAGTACTGCCAGCACATCGGGCACGCTGGCGGGCTTGCCACCGCGCGCGGCGGTCATGTTGAGTGTGGCAACCATGTCATCCAGTTCAACATGCACTGCCAGCACCGCGTCAATGCGCTGCGCCACTTCAAGCCCAAACGGGGTTTGCTGCACATTGCACAAGTTGGCGGCGTTGCTGATGGCGGCTTCGTCGAGCTGGCAGCCGCCATAGCCCTCCTGAATCAGCAGCGCGTGCAGTACCGTGCTGTCCACCGGCAGGCGCTCAGGCAGGGGTTGCGACACCAGCAGCACCTTGCCGTCGGCTTCATTGAAGGTGATTCCGGGTAGGTTCATGGCATGAGTATCCGTGATTTATCGCCAACGGGAAACGAAAAATAGTACTGGATAGGTTGGCTAAAAAAACCGGTAGCCATCAAGACGACTCAGGCAAAGTGGTCAAACGAGGCGTAGCTGTTGGCCAGTGGCTGGCCATGCAGGTCAATCAGCCGCAGGCCCGGGTTGGACTCGATCTGGCCAATGCGGGTGACGGGGGTCTGGCTGCTGTGCGCCGCAGCTGCCACGGCAGCATGCTGAGCCGGTGCAGCGGTAAACAGCAGCTCGTAATCATCACCACCCGCCAGTGCCAATGTGCGCCACTGTTGGGTCGATAAATTTATGAAAAATTGGCCTGCAGGCCTTGTGCTAATTGCGCTGGCAGCTATTAATGATGTAGCTACATCGGCATCCACCGTGGCCCCCACAGCCGAGTTTTCCAGAATGTGCTGCAGGTCACCGAGCAAGCCGTCGCTGACATCAATGGCGGCGCTGGCCACACCGCGCAACGCCAGGCCGAGTGCCACCCGTGGGCTGGGTTGCTCCAGCCGCTGGCGTGCAGCGGCCAGCAGTTCGGCCGGCAGCGTCAGCTTGCCTTGCAGGGCATCGAGCGCCAGTCGTGCATCGCCCAGCGTGCCGCTGACGTACAGGTCGTCACCCGGCTGCGCCCCCGAGCGCAGCAGCGCCAGTGAGCGGCCATTCACCACTGGCACTTCGCCAAACACGGTGATGCAGATGTTGAGCGGCCCGCCGGTGGTGTCGCCGCCAATCAGCTCGCAGTCAAACGCGTCAGCCAGCGCCAGCAACCCTTGCGAAAACGCCGCCAGCCAGGGTTCGTCCACCTGCGGTAATGCCAGTGCCAGCGTAAACGCCAGGGGTTTGGCACCGCAGGCCGCCAGGTCGCTGAGGTTGACCGCCAGCGCCTTGTGGCC
>JAIFMT010000215.1 GCA_020048295.1 Rhodoferax sp. | reverse complement strand
GCTTGGCGTGAACCTCAGTCCAGCAACCGTCAGCGCTGACCCGGTCGCCGTGCCGGGTAGAAACTGAGGCATTGATTTCGAGAGACACCCCACCCGTTTGAATCGCACCCGGATCACGGGCAGACCAGGCTGGATTGATAAAAATAATAGCTGATAGCGCTTTATGCTTAAGGGCTAGAGGCGTATTTGTTATAAATTTTGTGTCGCATCAGGCTGAATCGGTCCGGTGGGCAGAAGGGCTGCACGGGCGTAGATCAGTCCCAAGTGACTGACCCCGCCGTAAACTCCAGCTTCCTTTTTTTGCACGTGAGACCGTTTCATGAAAACCATTCAGCTGGGTCAGAGCGACCTGTTTGTTACGCCAATCTGCCTGGGCACCATGACCTTTGGCGAGCAGGTGGATGAAGCCGGCGCCTTTGACATCCTTGACCGCGCGCTGGAGCGCGGCATCAACTTCATCGACACGGCCGAGATGTACGCCGTGCCGCCACGTGCCGAAACCTTCAACGCCACCGAAAAAATCATTGGCAACTGGCTGCGCCAGCGTCCGGGTGCGCGGCAAAAACTCATTCTGGCCACCAAGGTGGCAGGCCCGAGCCGTGCCATGAAGTGGATTCGCAACGGCAGCCCGGATTTGACCGGTGCCGACATCATCGCCGCGTGCGAAGGTAGCCTGCAGCGCCTGCACACCGATGTGATTGACCTGTACCAGATTCACTGGCCGGTGCGCAGCGTGCCGATGTTTGGTAGCGTGTATTACCAGCCCAGCGCGCAAGAGGGCACGTCCATCCACGCCCAGCTCGACGCCCTGCACACCCTGGTCAAGGCGGGCAAGGTGCGCGCCGTGGGGCTGAGTAACGAAACCCCGTACGGCGTGCATGAGTTTGTGCGACTGGCCGAGCAGCACGGTCTGCCGCGCGTGGCCAGCGTGCAGAACGGCTACAGCCTGCTGAATCGCAGTGTGGAAAACGCGCTCGATGAGACGCTGCACCGTCTGCAGGTGGCGCTGCTGGCGTATTCGCCGCTGTCGTTTGGCTTGCTGAGTGGCAAATACGATGTCAGCGGCCTGACCGGGCAGGCTGCACCCGCTGACGCGCGCCTGACCAAATTCGAGTCCACCCGCAAGCAACGCTGGGGCCGCCCTGAGGCGCTGGTGGCAGCGCGGCGCTACAGCGCGCTGGCGCGACAGCATGGCCTGACCCCGACGCAACTGGCGTTGGCCTTTTGCTATACCCAGTGGCGTGTGGCCAGCACCATCATTGGGGTCACCTCGGTGGCGCAGCTCGATGAAAATATGGAGGTTTTTGGCGTCGCGCTGTCACCCGAACTGCTTCGGGATATCGATGCCATTCGCTGGGAACTGCGCGATCCGGCGATTTGAGCGCCCGTGGCCATGCCTGATGGCCTCGTGAGGGGTCTGGCGTCATGCGAGCAGCATGAAACCAAGGGCATTTTTCGTTGGCTTTTTTCTGCGTTGTTTGGGCCACTCGCTATGAAGTTTGCGATACAGTCGGGGCCATCAGACGCGTGCTGTCGTGTCTTGGCCGGACATCAGGCGGTATCACGCCATGCGGTCTGCTGGAGCGTTTGTCTATTCATCCGAGGTCCAACATGAACATTTCAAATCGACATAATGCCGTTGTGCATGGCTTGCTGGGGTTGTGCCTGTGCGCTGCCGGACAAGCCCAGGCTGATGAGGCGATCAGCTATAAATTCAGCGGTTTTGGTACCGTGGGAGCGGTGGTGACGAACACCGATCTGGCGCAGTTTCGCTCTTCCGGGCGGCAGTCCAACGGTGCCACGACATCGCCCGACCTGGGCGTTGATTCGCGCCTGGGCCTGCAGGTCAACGCCAGCTTTAACGACACTTTTTCTGCGGTTGGTCAATTGCTGACTGGTCGGCGTGACGGCAGCGAGATGCCGCAGGTGGAATGGCTGTTTGTGCAAGCGGCAGCCACCCCGTGGCTCGATGTGCGGCTGGGGCGCATGGTGTTGCCGACCTTCATGGTGTCCGACACCCGCAGTGTGGGTTATGCGCAGGTTTGGTTGCGGGCACCGCAAGAGGCCTACCAGATGTTTCCGCCCTCATCGTTTGACGGTGTCATGGCCAGTATGCATGACAGTTTTGGCGACACCAATGTCACGCTGCAGCTGAGTGCTGGCAAGTCGGACACCGCCAAGGTGTATGTTTTTGAGCGCGAAATCACGATGAATTACGGCGAGCTGTTCAGCCTGAACCTGACTGCCGAGCGTGGCAACTGGCTGTTGCGCTATGGCCGTACCACAGACCCCGACCTCAAGCCAGAAGGACTGCCCTTTGCGATTCCTAAAACCAAGGACACTTTTTCCGGACTTGGCGTGCAATACGACAACGGACAACTGGTGGTGCTTTCCGAGTACCTGACGCGGCGCACCAACACCGGCATGTTTGACACCAACAGCTACTACTTCAGCGCGGGCTACCGCCTGGGCGCGTTGACCCCGTATGTCATCGTCAGCCGCATGCAGGGAAAAGGCACGGTTTTCAACTCCGATTCCGACTCGCACACCAATGCCGTAGGCATGCGCTGGGACCTGATGAAGAATGCCGCACTGAAGATGCAACTTGAGCGGGTGTTCTCCAGAGGGCAATTGGTGAATGCCAAGCCGGCGTTTAATACCGACCCGAGCGCCAACGTGCTCAGCGTGGCGCTGGACTTTGTATTCTGAAGGGACACACCATGAAAAGCTACGCCGTTGTTTTGTCAGCCCTTTTTTGTATTGCCAGCGCCGTCCATGCTGAAATTGTGGTGATTGTCAACCCGGCTGCCACTGCACCGACCAAAGAGCAGGTTGTGGACGTTTATCTGGGCAAGAGCAAGGAATTTGTGCCGCTGGACTTGCCCGAGTCGGCACCGGCGCGCGCCGAGTTTTATCAAAAGGCCACCGGGCGCGATCTGATGCAGGTCAAGTCGGTGTGGTCGCGCGTGGTGTTCAGTGGCAAAGGCCTGGCGCCGGCCGAGCAGGCCGATGCGCAGGCGGTCAAGAAGGCCGTGGCTGCCAACCCGAAATCTATTGGATACATCGACAAATCTGCCGTTGACAGCACGGTCAAAGTCGCTTTCAGCCTGAATTGACAGGGTTTTGCCATGAAATTTCGCGCCAGAATCTGGTTGCTTCCCATTAGCGTGGGTTTGGCTTTCGGTGTGGGGCTAATGCTGAGCCTGCTACTGGGTGCCCGTAACACCAGTCATCTTGAAACGCTCAGAGCGGTTGACAACCCCTATATCGAGCACCTGCTGCGCGCCGAGCGTGGCAGTGAGTTGCTGCAGGCAGATTTGCAATCGGCCGCCATGGAGGGTGATGCCGACAAGTTGAAGGAGGCGCAGGGCAAGGTCAAGTTGGTGCGTGAAGCGCTGGACCAGGCGCGGCAGTTGGCAGGCAAGCAAGACGCAGTGGCCGGCTTGTCGCAGGCGTTTGAGGCCTACCAGAGCGCTGCTGTGGCCGCCACCCAGGCGATGCTGAAAAAAGAAGATCCACAGGTGCTGATGAAGCAAATGCAAGACACCCAAATGCGCTGGAAAGAGCAGTTTGAGGCGCAGCAAAAGCAGGCGCGCGCAACGCTGGAAGGTCAGTTTGTCGCGCTGGCCGAGGGCCAACGCCAAGGTCTGTGGATCAGTGGCATCACGGCCGTGCTGATCTTGCTCGGGCTGGGGCTGGGGTCGCGGTTTATCGTGTCTTCCGTGTGGCAGGACCTGGGTGGTGAACCCGCGCAGCTGCGCGACCTGATGCGCCGGGTGGCTGAGGGTGACCTCGATACAGATGGCACCGCTGAAGTGGCCAGCGACCAGACCTCGCTGCACGCCTCGGTGGCGAGCATGACACATCGGTTGCGCGACATTGTGGGCTCCATCCGACAAACCGCCGACTCGATTGACACCGCTTCGGCAGAGATTGCCTCGGGTAACCAGGATTTGAGCGGCAGAACCGAACAAACCGCCAGCAACTTGCAGCGGGTGGCCAGCGAGTTGGACCAGATTACCGGCAAGGTCGGGCACAGCGCCGGCTCCGCGCAGCAGGCCAAACAACTCGCCACCACGGTATCGGATGCAGCGCAGCGCGGCGGTGGCATCGTCTCGCAAGTGGTGCAAAACATGGACCAGATCAGCGTGGCATCGCGCAAGATCAACGACATCATCGGGGTGATTGACGGCATTGCCTTCCAGACCAACATTCTGGCGCTCAACGCTGCGGTGGAAGCTGCACGCGCGGGTGAACAAGGGCGGGGTTTTGCGGTGGTAGCCAGCGAGGTGCGCTCGCTGGCCGGACGCTCGGCAGATGCAGCCAAGGAGATCAAGGCGCTGATCCATGCCTCGGGCAGCAAGGTGGACAGCGGTTTGAAGCTGGTCAACGATGCCGGCGCTGCCATGAGCGAAATTGTGGCGGGTGTGCAGCGCGTGGTTGACATCATTGGCCAGATCAGCGATGCCAGCAGCGAGCAGTCGGACAGCATTGGCGTGGTCAGCCGCGATATTTCAGAACTCGACGCCATGACGCAGCAAAATGCTGCGCTGGTGCAGCAGTCTGCTGCGGCTGCCGCCAGTTTGCGTGAGTTGACAGCGCAACTGGTGCGCGCGGTGTCGGTGTTCAAGATGGCGGGTGCGCTGCGTGTGAACAGCCTGTCGGGGCGCCTGCCACTGCTGAAATAGGCCTGCCTGCCTGGGCGCGGGGCCACGTTGCTGCGCCTTGGGCGGCCGGACCCGGCGGGCATGGAAGTGAAGTCTGCATAATTCACCGATGGCCAAAAAAGATCACGTCTCTGAAACCCCCGCAACCCAGTGGCTCAAAGCCAACAAAGTGGCGTTTACCGAGCATCCTTACGAATACCTGGAGCATGGCGGCGCGCAGCACAGTGCGACCGTGCTGGACTGGGACCCGTTTGCGGTGGTCAAAACCCTCATCATGCAAGACCAGGAGGCCAAGCCACTGGTGGTGCTGATGCATGGCAACCGCAAGGTTTCGACCAAAAATCTGGCGCGCCAGATTGGCGCCAAATCGGTGGAACCTTGCACGCCAGAGACCGCCAATCGGCATAGCGGATTCTTGGTGGGCGGTACATCGCCGTTTGGCACGCGCCGTGCCATGCCGGTGTTCATTGAGTCGAGCATTCTGGCGTTGCCCAAGATCCTGATCAACGGCGGCCGGCGTGGCTATCTGGTGGGCATCGACCCGCAGGTGTGTGTGCAAGTGCTGGGGGCCCTGCCGGTGCAATGCGCGCTGGCGCTGGCCGACTGAGGCCTTTTCTCAAGCTGGCAAAATCGCGGCCTGCGCGGCGCAACGGGTGGGCCGGGTCAACAGGAGTTCATTTGGAATCGATCAAGAGTTTTTTGCCGGTGCTGGCGGCCATCGCGGCCTACCTGGTCGGCTCGCTGTCTTTTGCGGTGATCGTCAGCCGTGTCATGGGTCTGAGTGATCCGCGCACGTTTGGCAGCAAAAACCCGGGGGCCACCAATGTGCTGCGCTCGGGCTCCAAGGCGGCGGCGGTCATCACGCTGCTGCTCGATGCCGCCAAGGGCTGGCTGCCGGTGATGCTGGTGCGCTGGTTTGGCCAGCCGTATGGGCTGGACGACGGCACCGTGGCGATGGTCGGGCTGGCCGCGTTTCTGGGGCATGTCTATCCGGTGTTTTTCAATTTTGCAGGCGGCAAGGGGGTTGCCACGGCGGCGGGCGTGTTGCTGGGGCTCAACGGCTGGCTGGGACTGGCCACCTTGCTGATCTGGCTGGCCACCGCCGTGCTGTTTCGCTACTCGTCGCTGGCCTCCATTGTGGCGGCGCTGCTGGCACCTGCGGTGTACGCGCTCGGGGGGGGCGATTTGTGGATCGTCAGCAAGAGCGTTGCCTTTGGCGTGGTGGC
>JAIFMT010000260.1 GCA_020048295.1 Rhodoferax sp. | reverse complement strand
TCGGGTTCATCATGCGGCTGTAGATGTTGCCAGCCACTTTCAGGTCAAACAGATCGGCCCCGTGCTGGGTGTCGTCAAACGCGTAGGCCACTGTCTGGTAGATCGGCACCGCGCAGGCTTTGGTGGTCGGGTCCGGGGTATAGCCGGCGTGAACTGCCAAGGTTTCAATTTTCATAATGGACCATCCGTTGAAAAAATAAGGAAAGGCATGTTAGACGAAAGTCGTCACTGGCTGCCGTCGCCGTCAGGGATGACGGCACTGGCCACGGCACCCACCGCCTTGGCCGTGACCTTGACACCGGTGGCCACCACGGTGACTGCCGCATCGGCAACGGCGACCACGGCACAAGCTTGCAGGTTAAGCAGCAAAAACACGCCGGCGAACCATCGCACAGCCGCTGTTGGTCCGCGTTGGTTAGCAACTTCCGGGTGTGTTGTGCCGGATTCTTGGCCGATGAGCGGGGTCGCTAAACTGGTGTTGCTTTGGTGTTTCATTGGGCAATGATGCGTAATGATGCGCATGGATGGGCAGGTTTTGTAAATGGGCTGATTGGGTCCGACTGCTTTTTCGCACGTGACGGGGTGGAATCAAGCCATTTTTGAATCAGGCGGGTGTGCATGGTAGATCAGGTTGAATGTGTTGTTGTTGGGGCCGGTGTGGTGGGGCTGGCGGTGGCGCGGGCCCTGGCGCTGCGCGGGCGCGAGGTGCTGCTGCTGGAAGCCGCCAACACGATTGGCAGCGGCACCAGTTCGCGCAACAGCGAGGTGATTCACGCGGGCATTTATTACCCGCAGGGCTCGCTCAAGGCGCGTTTGTGTGTGCAGGGCAGGGCGCTGCTGTATGACTACTGCGCCGCGCGCAGCATTGGCCACCGGCGCTGTGGCAAGCTGATTGTGGCTACCAGCGCGGCGCAACTTGGGCAACTGCAGCAGATGGCAGACAAGGCACGCGCCAACAGTGTGGGCGAACTGTGCTGGCTGAGCCAGCCAGAGGCGCAGCAGCTGGAGCCGCAGTTGGCGTGCCAGGGCGCGCTGTTGTCGCCCGACACCGGCATTGTTGACAGCCATGCGCTGATGCTGGCGCTGTTGGCAGATGTCGAGCATGCGGGCGGTATTTTGGCATTAAATTCGCCTCTAGCCCATATGGGATATGCGAAAGCAGCTATAGAAATTGAGACAACTGACGGCACCCGGCTGCGTGCCAGCCAGTTGGTCAACGCGGCTGGCTTGCAGGCGATAGCGCTGGCCGCGCGTTGCCGTGGGCTGGCACCGCAGCATGTGCCCAAGGCTTTTTTCGCCAAGGGCAATTACTTCACACTGTCTGGCCGCGCGCCATTTTCGCATCTGGTTTATCCGCTGCCCGAGCCCGGTGGACTCGGCGTGCATCTGACGCTGGACCTCGGCGGCCAAGCCAAGTTTGGCCCGGATGTGCAGTGGGTCGATTCGCCTGATGATTTGCAGGTGGACGCTGCACGTGGCGAGGCGTTTTATGCCGAGGTGCGCAAATACTGGCCGGGTCTGGCCGATGGGGCCTTGCGACCGGGCTATGCCGGCATTCGCCCCAAAATCAGCGGGCCGCTGGAGACGGCGGCAGACTTTGTGATTCAGGGGCCACAAACCCACGGTGTGCCGGGGTTGGTCAACCTGTTTGGCATCGAATCGCCCGGTCTGACCGCTGCGCTGGCCATCGGGCAGCATGTGGCGGATTTGCTAGATGCTTCTTGAAGAATAGCTGTCAGCGCAATACCAGTAAGGTCTAGAGGGTGTTTTTTATCATGGTTGCAGCCTGCTTGATCAACCCCGGACCCTGGTAGATCAGGCCGGTGTAGATCTGTACCAGATCGGCTCCAGCGCGAATTTTTCCCACCGCATCTTGCGCGTGCAGGATGCCGCCGGCACCGATGATGGGGAAATCACGGCCCAGCGCCGCGCGCAGCTGGCCTACCACGCGGTTGCTCATGGCCAGCACCGGCGCGCCCGACAGTCCGCCGGTTTCATTGGCGTGTGGCAGGCCTTGCACCGCGTCGCGGCTCAGTGTGGTGTTGGTGGCAATCACACCCCAGGCGTTGTTGATCTGGCCGCTGCTGTGGGTGCCGTAGCGCTTGAGCGTCTGGGCGATGACGGCGATCTGTTCGTCATCCAGGTCCGGTGCAATTTTCAGGAAGATCGGCGTGCGCTTGCCATGTTGCTGAGCCAGTTGCTCGCGCCGCTCGGAGATGGCACCGAGCAAGGCATCGAGCGCCGCGTCGCTTTGCAGGCTGCGCAGGTTTTTGGTGTTCGGGCTGGAGATGTTGACGGTCACGTAATCGGCATACGGGTACACGCCGTCGAGGCAAATCAGGTAGTCGTCGGTGGCGCGCTCGATTGGCGTGGCGGCGTTCTTGCCAATGTTGAGGCCCAGCAGCATCGGCATCGCATCGCCCTTGCCGTGCTGGCGCTGCTGGTACAGGCCCGATTGCTGCACGTTAGCAATGAACGCATCGAGCCCGTCGTTGTTGAAGCCCAGCCGGTTGATCAGTGCCTGCGCCTTAGGCAGCCGAAACAGGCGCGGCTTCGGGTTGCCTCCTTGCGCCAGCGGTGTCACCGTGCCAACTTCGACAAAACCAAAGCCCATTGCCCCCAGGCCGTCGATGCAGCGGGCATTTTTGTCCAGCCCGGCTGCCAGTCCGACACGGTTGGGAAAGCGCAGACCGGCCAGCATGAAGGGATCGTTGACACGAGCCTGGCAGTACGCCCATTGAAGCAGCGAGCCCTGGGTGCGCGCCAGCGACGCGATCGTCAGCTCGTGCGCCAGCTCTGGGTCCAGGCCAAATAAAAACCGGCGCGTCAGCGCGTAGGGGACAAGAGCCATTGGATAATTCCTGAAAAATTGCTGTTCAACTTCAAGGATTTTCCCCGATGACACACGCTCAAACCCCTATGTCAGCCGTTTTGTCGCAAGACGAACTCAAAACTCTGGTCGGCCAGGCCGCGCTGCGCTATGTGGTGCCGGGTGAAATCGTTGGTGTGGGCACCGGCTCCACCGTCAACAAGTTCATCGACGCGTTGGCCACCATCAAGGATCAGATCAAGGGCGCGGTGTCCAGCTCTGTGGCCAGCACGGCGCGGCTGCAGGCGCTGGGCATTGAAGTTTTTGATAGCAATGACGTGGCCGAACTGTCGGTGTATATCGACGGGGCCGACGAGATTGATCATCAGGGCTACATGCTCAAGGGGGGTGGCGCGGCGCTGACGCGCGAAAAAATCGTGGCCGCCCAGTCGCGCCAGTTTGTCTGCATTGCCGACGAATCCAAGCTGGTGCAAGTCATGGGCAAATTCCCGCTGCCGGTGGAAGTGATCCCGATGGCCACCGAACGCATCCGCCGCCAGTTCGCCGCCATGGGTGCCCAGGCCACAGTGCGCCTGAAAGACGGCACGCCCCTGGTCACCGACAACGGCCAGCACATTCTGGATGTCACGGGTCTGCAAATTACCGACCCGCTGGCCTTTGAGACGCAGGTCAGCCAATGGCCCGGTGTGGTCACGGTCGGCGTGTTCGCCCACCAAAAAGCCCAGGTATGCCTGCTGGGCACCGCCAGTGGTGTCAAGACGATGACTTTTTAAGCAAGCAGAAGGAGACAGAAAAATGAGCAAACAAACCAAATTCCTGTTGGACGAGAGCCAGATGCCCAAAGCCTGGTACAACCTGCAAGCCGACTTTCCCAAGCCCTTGCCGACCGTGCTGCACCCCGGCACCCTGCAGCCGGTGGGGCCCGATGACCTGGCACCGCTGTTTCCTATGGCGCTGATCATGCAGGAGGTGACCACCGAGCGCGAGGTGGAGATCCCGGAACCGGTGCGTGACGTGTACCGGCTGTGGCGGCCGGCGCCACTGTACCGCGCCCACGGGCTGGAAAAGGCGCTAGGCACTTGCGCCAAGATTTATTACAAATACGAAGGCGTTAGCCCGGCCGGCAGCCACAAGCCCAACACCGCCGTGCCGCAAGCTTTTTTCAACAAAGAGGCCGGTGTCAAGCGTCTGGTCACCGAAACCGGTGCCGGCCAATGGGGCACCTCGCTGGCGTTTGCCGGGCAGCTGTACGGCATGCAAGTTGAAGTGTTCCAGGTGCGCGTGTCGTATGACCAAAAGCCGTACCGCCGCGCCATGATGGAAACCTATGGCGCACGTTGTGTGGCTTCGCCGTCGATGGAAACCGAATACGGCCGCTCGGTGCTGGCCAAGCGGCCTGACCATCCGGGCAGCCTGGGCATTGCGATTTCTGAAGCCGTCGAACTGGCGGTGCAGCGCGACGACACCAAATACGCACTGGGCTCGGTGCTCAACCATGTGCTGCTGCACCAGACCATCATTGGCCTGGAGTCGATGCAGCAGATGGAAATGGCCGACACCTGGCCCGATGTGGTGGTGGGCTGCACCGGGGGGGGTTCCAACTTTGCCGGCATCGCCTTCCCGTTCATCGGTCATGGCCTGCGCGGTGGCCCGAAGCCGCGCATTGTGGCGGTGGAGCCAGCCGCTTGCCCGTCAATGACACGCGGCAAATACGCTTATGACTTTGGCGACACCGCCAAAATGACCCCGCTGACCAAGATGCACACGCTGGGCAGCCAGTTCACGCCACCCGGTTTTCATGCCGGTGGCCTGCGCTACCACGGCATGGCACCGATGGTGTCGCATTGCAAGCAACTGGGGCTGCTCGAAGCCGTGTCGTACAACCAGGTGGAGTGCTTCGAGGCCGGCGTGATGTTTGCGCGCGCCGAGGGCATCGTGCCGGCACCCGAGGCCAACCACGCCATCAAGGGTGCCATTGTTGAGGCGCTGCGCTGCAAGGCCGAGGGCAAGGCAGAGACCATTCTGTTCAACCTATGTGGTCACGGCCACCTGGACATGGCGGCGTACCAAAAGTACTTTGCCGGCGAGCTGACTGACGAAAAATACGATGAGAGTGAATTGGCCATGGCACTGGCAGGCCTGCCTAGCGTTCCCGACGGCGTTTGACACCGCAGGCCCCTGTGCAGGTTAGCGCGCCCGGCCAGGCGCGCTAGCTCAGCCAGCGGCGCATCAGCGTTTGCGCAACCTCGTCGCAGCAGGCTTGCGCTTGCACCTGCAGGCACACCTGGGTGTGCGGAATGTCGTCGTGCCAGCCGTGCTGCGGGTAGCTCACCGACTTGCGCTGCATCATGGTCTGCCCTTGTGCCAGCCCATCAACGGCCACCCGCACCCGCCCGCGCTGTAGCGTGAACAGTTCGGGGTGCGTCAGCATCACAAACGCCAGCACATCGTGGCCATAGCAGCCGTTGACCTGCCCGACTTGCGCGTCGTGCTGGCTGTAAAACGCGCTGTAGAACTTGACAGCGTGCAGCAGCGCGTCGGTGGCGCGGTGCATCTGGTGGTCGGCCACCTGCTGGAACAGCGCCAGCGGCAAGATGACCTGGTGCGTCACGTCCAGCCCCACCATGGTCAGCTCCCAACCCGCTGTAAAAACTGCATCGGCGGCGTGCGGGTCGTTCCAGATATTGGCTTCGGCCACTGGCGACACATTGCCCGACTCAAGGACCGTGCCGCCCATCAAAATGACTTCGCGCACCCGTTGCGGCAAGCCCGGGTCAAGCTGCAGCGCTGCGGCCAGGTTGCCCAGCGGACCAACGGCCACCAGCGTGATCTCGCCAGGAAACTGCCGCGCCATCTCGACAATGAACTGCGCCGCCGGGCGCGCATCGGCCTGACCGCCCAGGGCCAGACGCGGCGGCAGGTTGCCCAGACCATCGGCACCGTGGATGAAGTCGGGTGGTGGTTCGGCCCGCTTGACCAGTGGTTTGGCAGCACCTTGCGCCACCGGAATATGCCGCCCGGCCAGGCCGCACAAATACAGCGCATTGGCAGTGGCCTGCTCGACCATCACGTTGCCAAACGTGGTGGTGATGCCCACCACCTCAATGCCAGGATGGGCCAGCGCGTAATACAGCGCCATGGCGTCATCAACTCCGGGGTCGGTGTCAAAAATAACTTTGCGCGCAGCGGATAGGGTCATGGTCGCAGGCAGGAATGAAGGGTTGGGGATATCAATAAGTGTAGCTGTTAGCGCACATGAATAAAGGGCTACAGGCCGATCTGGGCGCTGATCTGGGAGGATCCCACCCAAGGTTGTGCCAACGCAATGGCGTGGCGTTGTGAAAATCTTGTCAAATGGCCAGTTTTCGAGTATTCGTTTCTGTGCCTTCGATCAACACCCTGGGGAAACTGACACTCACGGTTGTGCCCACCCCCGGTGTGCTTTGCACGTTGATTCTGCCGCCAAGTATCCGGGTGGCAAGGCTGTGCACAATGTTCATTCCCAGGCCAGTGCCGCCACAGCCCATCTTGGTGGTAAAAAATGGATCAAAGATGCGGCTGCTAACGGTCTCATCCATCCCGGCCCCATGGTCAACGACGCGTAGTTCCACCCAGTCGTTTCCTGCTGCGGTGGTGTGCACCTCAATGGGTCCGCCTTGGCCGGCAGGATAGGCATGGTGGGTGGCATTCATCACCAGATTGGTCAGGATCTGGCTATAGCGTCCTGGATAGCTATCGCACTTCACATCTGCCGCCAGGTAGCGCTGAATCTGACATCCTGTTTTGCGCAGACTTGGCTGCAGCATGTTGAGTACTTCATTGCTTACTTCGGAGAGGTCGAATACCCGGCGTTGGTCGCTGGTTTGATCCACGGCAACTTGCTTGAAATCACTGATCAGTTGCGCGGCGCGCACCAAATTGGCCACTGACAAACCAAAACCATCATGCAAGCGCTGCAGGAAGGTGGTGAGCGATGATTTTTTCAACGACCCCTTTTCCATTTCTGCCTGTAGGGCCAACAGTTCAGCTTGCAGCGTGGAATCGACGGTCAGCGCGTTACCAATTGGCGTATTGAGTTCATGCGCCACGCCGGCCACCACACGACCTAAAGAGGCCAATTTTTCGGCCTGAATAATCTCGTTTTGTGCCAATTCAAGCGTCGTCAGGGCGCTTGACAAGGATTGCGTCCGCTCTGCGACACGGTGCTCCAGCAATTCGTTGGACTCAACAAGTGCCCGGTTGCGCTGCTCCAGTTGTGCGATCAGGTTTAACAGTGCCATTCGTGTCGCTTCCAGACTGTCGGCCAGGGCGCCTACCTCGTCCGAAAAGTCCTTGTGAATGGGTGCATCGAGTTCGCCCCGTTCAATGCGTTTTGAAGCACCGACCAACCGATCTAATGGCCGCACCAGACGCCAATGCATCAGCGACATGATGACCACCAGCGCGACCAAAGTGATTTCAATGAATTGGCGCACAAACTGGTCGCGCACCTGCGCAACCTGCTGCAGATAGCTGGCGCTCGTCATTTTGATCAACATCTTGCCGATCACCATCCCATTGCGCTGCACTGGCAGGGTGGTCTGTTCCGTCAAGGTGATGTCAATAGGCGCGCGCTCACGCAGCGCAAATACGCGGTCTTCAGGATCCCACACCTGAATGAGAAACACGTCAGAATTTACAAACGCCGCTTCCATGATTGAATTGGCCTGGGCGACATCAAGCTGCCACAAGGGCTCACGCATGGCCAACGAGAGCAAAGTACCGAGTCGATGCAGTTCCAGTTGGATTTCGGCAGTGCGGCGTTGCTGCAAATCAGACGTCTGCTGCACATAGGACAGCAGCGATGCCAGCAACACCCCCGTCACCACCGTCAAGATGATGACCCCCCGCAAGGATTGCAGTCGGTGCAATAACTTCTTTCCAAAACTTGACATGTCAATCACAGCCCTGAAGTGTCGATCACCGTATCGCAGATCAGCAGGAATTGGGGACGGGTGGTCAAGTGACTGTGATGGAAGCCGGCGTTATCTTGATTTGGGATCCCAATCTTGCAGACCATACTTTTTCAGCAATTGGGACAGCTTTCCTGATTTGCGCATGCTGTCAACACCCTTGTCAATGAGCTCAGCCAATGCTTGGGCGTCTTTGATTTTGGGCGATAGGCCAATAAAAAGGGGTACATTTTTCCCGGTTGGCTTGATGCTGAAGGCTTCAAGCAAGTCCATCTGCTGCAGTGTGTAACTCATGACGGCACCGTTATTGATCACCACATCCGAGCGTTTGGCCAACAACTTCTTGAAACTGGTTTCCAACGGATTCTCGCCAACCGATGTGTCAATTTGTTCAGGGTGCTGGGCAGCCCACTGCTTGATCTCATCGCCGTAGTCATAGTTTTTGATCAGTTCCAGCCGCCGCGTGCCGATCGAATTGACAGATTGCCAGTCGAACGATTCGCCTTTGCGCGTGGCAAATCCCTGCACCGACATGCCGATTGGGGTTTTGTGCAAAAGCAGTTTGGTGCCGTCTTCCTCCCCGGCCGCAATCACACCATCAATTGCCCCAAATTCAGCGTCGCGAATGGCCCGCGACCAAGGCAGCACGATGTACTTGACCTGATAACCCTGCACAGACAATATGTCGATCAGCATATCGACCATGTACCCCTGATTGGAACTGCCCGGCGTGCAATTGAAGGGGCACCAAGGGTCAGCAGCGACAGTGAGGGTGCGCGCGCAGCTCTGACCTGCGCAAAGAACGCAAAGCATGAAAAACATCCATCTCAATGTCGGCATGATTTTGCTCCACGGTTGTCAATGATCCAGGGTGAACAGAGATGAAACGGCTTGCCTTAGCCGACCGCATCGGCCGATTGGCGCGTCAGCATGGCCAGCGTGTTGGCGATGGTCTTGCGCAACTCGCGGCGGTCACAGATCAGGTCCACCGCCCCCTTGGTTTGCAGGAATTCGGCGCGCTGAAAGCCTTCGGGCAGCGTCACGCGCACGGTGGATTCAATCACCCTGGGCCCGGCAAAGCCGATCAGTGCCTTGGGCTCGGCAATCACCACGTCGCCAACAAAGGCAAAACCGGCGCTCACGCCGCCCATCGTCGGGTCGGTCAACACGCTGATGTAGGGCAGGCCCTTTTTGGCCAGCCGGGTCAGCGCCGCATTGGTTTTGGCCATTTGCATCAAGCTCAACACACCTTCTTGCATCCGCGCGCCGCCGGTGGCGGTGAAGCACACAAACGGCACCTTTTGCTCAATGGCGGTATGGACACCACGCACAAAGCGCTCGCCCACCACCGAGCCCATGCTGCCGCCCATGAACTCAAACTCAAAGCACGCTGCCACCAGGCCAATGCCCATGACGGTGCCGCCCATCACCACCAGCGCGTCGGTTTCGCCAGTGTTCTCCAGCGCTTCTTTCAGACGTTCGGGGTATTTGCGACTGTCCTTGAACTTCAGCACGTCCACCGGCAGCACTTCCTGACCGATTTCATATCGGCCTTCGTTGTCGAGAAAGACGTCGAGCCGGGAGCGCGCGCCAATGCGATGGTGGTGGCTGCAACTGGGGCAGACGTTCTGGTTTTGTTCCAGATCGGTCTTGTACAGCACGCTGTCGCAAGCCGGGCACTTGATCCACACGCCTTCGGGCACGGTGCGCCGATCCTTGGGATCGGTGTGCTGGATTTTGGGGGGTAACAGTTTTTCAAGCCAACTCATTATTTCTCCTGCATATCAAGGCGACAAGTGCACGACGGCCAACGACGGTGACTCGCATCGAGGCCTGTCGTGGCGCATTATGAATCGAGCGCGCTGCGGATTTCCCGCAGGAATGCTGTAGCGACTGCGGTCACCTGGTCGCGCGGCTGGTCGTTGATCAACTGGATGATTTTGGTGCCAATCACCACCGCATCAGCCACCTTGCCAATTGCCCGGGCGGTGGCGGCATCGCGAATGCCAAAGCCGACTCCCAGCGGCATGTGGATGTGCCCACGGATGCGTGGCAGCATGGCTTGCACGGCACCGATGTCGAGCGCGCCGGAGCCAGTCACGCCCTTGAGCGAGACGTAATAGACGTAGCCGCTGGCCACCTGGGCAATTTGCGCCATGCGCTCGTCGGTTGAGGTGGGGGCCAGCAAAAAGATCATGTCCATGCCGTGGGCTTTGAGCTCGGCGGCAAAGTCGGCACATTCCTCGGGTGGATAGTCCACGATGACCATGCCATCGACCCCGGCGGCGGCGGCATCCTGCACAAAGGCGCTGCCCGTTCCGTGCGCAACGTGTTTCTGGTTGTAGCGCTCCACCGGGTTGGCGTAGCCCATCAGCACCACGGGGGTCGTCTGGTTGTGCGTGCGAAACAGGCGCACCATGTCGAGCACCTGGGCCGTGCCGATACCGTAAGACAAGGCCAAGTCACCGGCTCTCTGAATGACCGGGCCATCGGCGCTGGGGTCGGAAAACGGCACGCCAAGTTCGATCACATCCGCACCGCCGGCCACAAAGGCGTGCATCAGCTCGGGTGTGACATCGGCATACGGAAAGCCGGCGGTGACGTAGGGAATCAGCGCCTTGCGGCCCTGGGCCTGCAGTTGCCCGAAGGTGGCAGCGATGCGGCTCATTTGGCTACTCCTGAAAAACTAGCTGTCTGCTCAGACTGCATAAGGGCTACAGGCTGGTTTGATGTATTTCCCTTGACTGACTGACCGTGGCAGCTGGGGCGGCAGTAAAAGTCGGCACCCGACAGATCGGCCACCGTGCCAATGTCCTTGTCGCCGCGGCCCGACAGGTTGACCAGGATCGACTGGTCAGCGCGCATGGTTTTGGCCAGTTGCATGGCGTAGGCCAGCGCGTGGCTGGATTCGAGCGCCGGGATGATGCCCTCGGTGCGGCACAGGTAGTGGAACGCTGCCAGTGCCTGCGCATCGGTGATGCCGACGTATTCAGCGCGGCCGATGTCATGCAAATGCGCGTGTTCCGGGCCAACACCGGGGTAGTCCAGGCCGGCGCTGATGCTGTGCGTCTCAGTCACCTGGCCGTTGTCGTCTTGCAGCACGTAGGTGCGGTTGCCGTGCAGCACGCCAGGGCTGCCGCGCTGGATGCTGGCCGAGTGGCGGCCAGAGTCCATGCCGGCTCCGGCCGCTTCCACGCCGATCAGCCGGGTTTTTTCATGGCCGATGTAGGGGTAGAAAATGCCCATGGCGTTGGAGCCACCACCCACGCAGGCCACCACCACATCAGGCTGGCTGCTGCTGCAACCGGCACTTTTCAGCATCTCGGGCATCTGCACCAGACATTCCTTGCCGATCACGCTCTGGAAATCGCGCACCATCATCGGGTAGGGATGCGGGCCGGCGACGGTGCCGATGATGTAGAAGGTGTTGTCCACATTGGCCACCCAGTCGCGCATGGCTTCGTTGAGCGCGTCCTTGAGCGTCTTGCTGCCCGACTCGACCGGTACCACGCTGGCTCCGAGCAGTTTCATGCGATAGACATTGGGGCTTTGGCGTTTGACGTCCTCGCTGCCCATGTACACCACGCATTCCAGCCCGTAGCGGGCGCAGATGGTGGCGGTGGCCACGCCGTGCTGGCCAGCGCCGGTCTCTGCGATCACGCGTGGCTTGCCCATGCGTTTGGCCAGCATCGCCTGGCCGATGGTGTTGTTGATTTTGTGCGCGCCGGTGTGGTTGAGGTCTTCGCGTTTGAGGAAGATTTGCGCGCCGCCCATCTCGCGGCTCATGCGCGCAGCGTGATAGACGGGCGAAGGGCGGCCGACAAAATGCGCCAGCTCAGATTCAAACTCGGCGATGAAAGCCGGATCAAACTGGTACTTGGCGTAAGCCGCCTTGAGCTCATCCACCGCATGGGTCAGCGTCTCGGAGATAAAACTGCCGCCGTAAATGCCAAAGTGGCCACGCGGGTCGGGTTGTTGGTAGTCAAACATGATGTTACAGAGTTAATAGCTGCTAGCGCTTATCGGATAAGGGCTAGGGGCCAATTTGTTATATAAAAGTTGGTCAGCCTGGCGAACCGCCGCGGCAAACTCGCGCATTCTGCCGGCATCCTTGATGCCCTTGTGGCCAGGCACTTCAATGCCCGAGCTCACATCGACGGCCAGCGACTTACAGCGCGGGCGCAGTTGTGTGATGCCATCGATCACGTTGGCAGCGCTTAGCCCACCACTCAAGACGAGGTGAGCGTTGACGTTTGGAGGAAGCAGTGACCAATTGAATGTGTGTCCGCCACCGCCGAACCCGTCAACCTGCGCGTCCAGCAAAATGGCCTGAGCCTGTGAAAAATCAGAGGCGAATTCTAGAAGATCGAAATGCCGCCCGGCTTCGCCCCTGGGAATGCGCGCGGCGCGCAGGTAAGGGCGTTTGCCCTGTTCGCTCGCGGCCCAGCAGTCAGCCGGCGATTCATCACCATGAAATTGGGCTAAAGACCCCGCCACCATTGTGCAGCTAGCTATGATATTTAAAATTTTTTCATTGACAAACAGCAATACCGGGGTGACAAAAGGCGGCAATCTGCGGGCCAGCTCAGCGGCCCGTTGCGGTGAAACATGGCGTGGGCTTCTGGCATACAGCACAAATCCGAGCGCGTCAGCACCGGCGGCCACCGCCGCATCCACATCGGCTTCGCGGGTGAAGCCGCACATCTTGATGCGGGTGCGTGCCGGGTGAAATTCTGGCTGAGCGGGCAGGGTGGGCAGGGTGGGCATGATGCTGGGGTGATGGTTGGTGTGGGTGCGCCGCAGTCAGGCGCCGGGCAGGCCATCGAGCAAACTGGCGTGCTCGGGCAAACCCCAGTGGGCCGGGTAGCGCGGCCCGACAAAATACAGGCCGTGTGGTGAAAAAGTGGGGGCGGCGGCATCGCGGTCACGCGCGCACAGCACCTGCAGCATCCATTCAGGCGGCTTGCGGCCGTCACCGACCATGATCAGGCAGCCCATGATGTTGCGGATCATGTGGTGCAAAAAGGCGTTGGCCTCAAATTCAAAGCGCCAGTAAGCACCGCGGCGGGTGATGTGAATGTTCAGCAGGGTTTTGACCGGGGAGAGCGCCTGACAGGCGCTGGCGCGAAACGAGCTGAAGTCGTGCTCGCCGAGCAAATGCTGCGCTGCTTGCTGCATGCGCGCAAGATCGAGTGGCTTATAGACCCAGCCCACGCGTCCGGTGTCGAGGCTGGGGCGCACAGATGCGTCGAGCAAAATGTAGGCGTAGCGGCGCGAAGTGGCGCTGGCGCGGCAATGGAATTCGGCGGGCATCTCCCGGGCCCATTGCACGGCAATGTCGTGCGGCAGCAAGGCGTTCGGGCCGCGCACCCAGGAGGCTTCGTGCCGCGCCAGCGGGGTGTCGAAGTGGACCACCTGCATCAGCCCGTGCACGCCGGTGTCGGTGCGACCGGCGCACAAGGTGCTAACGCGCTGCGCGCTGAATTCGCCCAGCGCCTTTTCGAGTTTGTCCTGCACTGTCTGGCCGGAGGGCTGGCTTTGCCAACCTTGATACGCCAGACCGTTGTAGCTGATGCCGAGCGCCAGCCTCACCTTGTCACGCGCGCCCAGCGCCGGCACTGTGACCCATTGTCAAGGCGCTCAAAGCTGCCCCAGCGCACGCTGCGCCTTGGCTTTCATGTCGCCATTGGCTTCGGCAATGACTTCTTCGATCAGGGCGCGCGCACCGTCGTCGTCACCAATGGCGCGGAACTCTTCGGCCAACGCCAGTTTGGTTTCCAACGGGTCCTGCTCTTCGGGTGTCAACGTGCCGGCCACGGTGACTGGCTCTTCACCCAGGTCCAGTGACAAGGAGCCCAAGTCAAACTCCATCAGGTCAACGTCGGATGCCGGCGCGGCCTTCGCTGGCGTTGCGGCGGTATCGATCGCGGTCAAGCCGAGTTCCGGCTCTGCTGCTGGGCTGTCGATGGAAGGCAATGAAAAATCCAGGTCGGCAAGTGCAGACGTCTCAGTGTCCGGCTCGGATTCTGGCAAGGATTCTGGCAAGGATTCTGGCTCGGCCGCTGGTGTTGGCGCCGGTGCTGCTGGCGGCGTGGCTGGCTCAGCAACATTCAAATCAGGCAAATCCAGCATGGCATCTGAGATGGACGGCAGGGGTTCTGCAAGCTCAGGCGCATCGGTCAAGGCGGGGCTGGCATCGTCAGATGAGAAGTCCAGATCCAGATCCAGGTCCAGGTCGCCAGTACCGGCCAATGCCTGATCGGCCGACTTGAGCGGTGTGATCGGTAGCGTTGGTGGGCCAGAGGTCATGTCAAACGGTGCAGGGCCGGTCAGCGATGCAGGTTTGGCATAGGGTTGGCCACCGGGCAAATACAGGGCGTTGTCAGGGTCAATGGCCAGACCCTTGTTGCAAATCTGCTCCCAATCGGGGCCGCTGCCATCGGTCAGGTTAAAGGCCAGTGTGGCAATCGACTCGAAGGCTTTGGCATCGCGCCGCTTGGCATAAATCTCAAGCAGCTTGTGATGGATGGCCAGGCGCTGCGGGTTGTTGCGCAACGCATCTTTGAGGATTTCCTCAGCTTGCAGGTCACGCCCGTAGGCCAGATAGACATCGGCTTCAGCGACCGGATCGACCTCATCGACGGCATCGAGCTGGCTGGGGGAATAGACCATGGAGGAGCCGTTGGCCAGGTGGTCGCTGGTGTCCACGCTTTGCCCACCGCTACCACCCAGGAACGTTTCTGGACCCGTGAGGTTGGTGTTGTCCAGGCTGGCCGCCTTCTTGCGCTGCCTGAGTTTAAAAATGCCCAGACCCGCAAGCAGGGCCAACAAGGCAGCGCCACCTGCGGGCAGCAGCGGGTTTTCCAGCAAGCTGTCGATGAAGCCTGGTTCGGGCATCGGTTCGGGTGGCGGCAGGGCGGCTGGCATTTTGGGCTTGGATGCCGCCATTTGGGCTGGCGCGGATGTTGCCATGCTGGCAGCAGCGGCAGGGCTTGGCGCTGCCGGGGCCGATGCCGCAGCGACAGTGGGGACTGGCAATGGTGTGGGTGCCGTAACGATGGCCGGCAGAGCGGGCTTGGCAGCGCTGGCACCGCTGGCTGCAGCCGTGGCCCCGGAGGCGGCTGCGAGTTTGCTGAGGTCTCCGATGTTTTTCGCCAGTTCGGCGGTGCGGCTGGCGGCGGCAGCGGCGTTACGTGCCATGGCCACCTGCTCTTCGTTGCTCTTGGCGGTAACTGCACCTTTGGACAGGGTCAGCTTGTCACTGGCAGCAGCTGCCGGCTTCTGGTCTTGTACCGTGGCTTGCACTTTGCCAGTGACCTCGCGTCCGACGGGCGCGACTGCGGCCAGGGGTGCATTGGTGGCAAATTTGCGACGGAAATCGTTGAAGTCCTGGCTTTGCGCAATGATGATCTGGCTGGCTTGTGCTTCGGGTGTGCTGCTGGCCTGTTCGGCACTTGGCAGGTCAAGCACGGCACCCGCCTTGATGCGGTTGACGTTGTCCTGGATAAAGGCATCGGGGTTGGCCCGCAGCAGGGCCACAAGCATCTGGTCAAGCGAAACGCTGGCGGGCTTGTGGGCCAAAGCAATGCGGCCGGCGGTGTCACCGGCTTTGACGGTCACACTATTACCCTCTGCCGGGCTGTCTTGATTTGACGGCGTCGCCTGGGTTGCCATTTTGGGGGCGCCGGGCATGGCTGGCTTGAGGGCTCTGGCTGCCGGCGCGAGGGTGCTGGTTTCCATCGCCGGGGGGGCACTGGCGGATGCCGTGCTGGCAGGGCGCAGCGGTGTCACTGGCCCTGTGGTTTGCGCGGGCAGTTGAGCGCTGCTGGCTGTGGCCTGGTTGGCAGTGCGCAGGCTGGGCGGATCAAACAGCATCGTGTAGTCGCGCACAATGCGCCCGGAGCTCCAAGTGGTCTCCAGGATCATGTCCACAAACGGATCGTTGACGATGCGGTCGCTGCTGAGTCTGATGAAGGCGCGTCCATTGGGACGGCGCTGCAGGCTGGCTTGCAGAGTGCCCATTGCAGCGTTGTAGTCCAGCCCTGCGGCCTTGAAGGTTTCCGGGGCAGCGACTCGGGTGACCAAGCTGGCAGCCTCGTCGGCGTTGATGTCCAGAATGTCAATTTCTGCCTTGAGGGGTTCGCCAAGGGCAGATTGAACGGTAATGCGCCCCAGCGACAAAGCCGCTGCCGGGTTACCCCACAAGCCCAGGATCGCCGCAACCGCGATGGCGCTGAGTTGCCATGGATGAGACTTTGCAATCAATTTATGAACTCCGGTTGGCTTGGGCGACTAGCGTGGTTTTGTCTGGGTGCATGACGCACGCTTCCATAAGCAACAAAAAGTACCATAACAGCAAACTGCTGGGCTGACAAGTTCAGTCCAGGGTTGAATTTGCTGCTATGTCTTTGATGCATTTTCGGGTGTGATTCTATGGGCTAGAGATACAGCAGCCGGACACGCCCCGGATTTTGAGTTGTGACAGGCCGCTGGCATGCATCCAGGGTGCTTATGACTGCAGCAAAATCCGCAGCATGCGGCGCAGCGGCTCGGCAGCCCCCCACAGCAACTGGTCGCCAATGGTGAAGGCGCCCAGATACTCTGGCCCCATCGCCATTTTGCGGATGCGCCCGACCGGAATCGTCATGGTGCCGGTGACTGCCACCGGGGTCAGGTCTTTTAAAGTGGCTTCGCGGGTATTGGGCACCACCTTGACCCAGGCGTTGTCGGCGGCAATCATGGCTTCGATGTCGGCTACCGGCACGTCTTTTTTGAGCTTGAAGGTCAGCGCCTGGCTGTGGCAGCGCATGGCACCCACACGCACACAGAAGCCATCGACCGGCACCGCCGCGCTGCCAAAGCCCTCGCCCATGCCCATGATCTTGTTGGTCTCGGCCATGCCTTTCCACTCTTCCTTGGACATGCCATTGCCGAGGTCTTTGTCGATCCAGGGAATCAGCGAGCCACCCAGCGGCACGCCAAAGTTGGCGGTCTCAGGCCCAGACAGGGCGCGCTGTTTGGCGATGACCTTGCGGTCGATTTCCAGAATGGCGCTCTTCGGGTCGTCCAGCAGCGCCTTGACCTCGGCATTGAGGGTGCCGTATTGCGTCAGCAGCTCGCGCATGTGCTGGGCGCCGCCACCGCTGGCGGCCTGGTAGGTTTGGGTGCTCATCCACTCGACCAGTCCGGCCTTGTACAGCGCACCCACGCCCATCAGCATGCAACTGACGGTGCAGTTGCCACCAATCCAGTTGTTGCCGCCTTTGGCCAGCGCGTTTTGAATGACCGGCATGTTGACCGGGTCGAGGATGATGACGGCATCCGGGGTCATGCGCAGGGTGGATGCGGCGTCAATCCAGTGGCCGTTCCAGCCCGCAGCGCGCAATTTGGGAAACACTTCGGTGGTGTAGTCGCCACCTTGGGCGCTGATGATGATGTCGCAGCGCTTCAGGGCATCGATGTTGAAGGCATCTTGCAGTGTGGTCTCATTCTTGGCCAAGGTCGGGGCGGCGCCGCCGGCGTTGGAGGTGGAGAAAAACACCGGCTCGATCAGGTCAAAGTCACCTTCGGCCTGCATCCGGTCAATCAATACCGAGCCGACCATGCCGCGCCAGCCAACCAAACCTACCAAATTACCAATTTTCATGTTGTTACCTTGTTGATGCTTGTCTTGCCTGGATTAAAGGGCTTTCAAGACGGCGTTACCCATCTCGAGGGTTGAAACGCGGGTGGTGCCTTCGCTGTAAATGTCGGCGGTGCGCAGGCCTTGCTGCAACACCGATTTGACCGCTGCTTCAATGCGCTGGGCAGCGGCTTCCTGGTTCAGGCTGAAGCGCAGCATCATCGCCGCGCTCAGAATGGTGGCCAAGGGGTTGGCAATGCCTTTGCCGGCGATGTCGGGCGCGCTGCCGTGGCTGGGCTCATACAAGCCCTGGTTGCTGGAATTCATGCTGGCTGAGGGCAACATGCCAATCGAGCCGGTCAGCATCGATGCCTCGTCAGACAAAATGTCGCCGAACATGTTGCCGGTAACGATCACGTCAAATTTTTTCGGTGCCTTGACCAGCTCCATGGCGGCGTTGTCAACGTACATGTGGTCGAGTGCCACGTCAGGATATTCTTTGCCGACTTCGGTGACCACGTCTTTCCAGAACTGGAAAGTTTCCAGCACATTGGCTTTGTCAACGCTGGTGACGCGTTTGCTGCGCTTGCGCGCCGCCTGAAATGCCACATGGGCAATGCGTTCGATCTCGGGGCGGCTGTAGCGCATGGTGTCAAAGGCTTCTTCGGCACCAGGGAAATGGCCATCGGTCGCGACACGGCGGCCACGGGGTTGGCCAAAGTAGATGTCGCCGGTGAGTTCGCGAATGATCAGGATATCCAGACCGGCCACCAGTTCAGGCTTCAAGCTGGAGGCGTTGACCAATTGCTCATAGCAAATGGCCGGGCGAAAGTTGGCAAACAGACCAAGGTTTTTGCGCAGGCCCAAAATGGCTTGTTCGGGGCGCAGGTGGCGCTCAAGATTGTCGTATTTCCAGTCACCCACCGCGCCGAACAGGATGGCATCGGCGTCCTTGGCCAGCTTCAGGGTGGATTCAGGCAGCGGATGCCCGTGTGCGGCGTAGGCGGCACCGCCCACCAGGGCGGTCTCCATCTCGAACTGAAGGTCAAGCGCATTCAGCACCTTGACGGCTTCGGCGACGATTTCGGTACCAATGCCATCACCCGGCAACACTGCAATTTTCATGGGGTTCTTTCAATTGTTATAGGTTTGATAGCTGCTCACGCAAGCATGGTGCGGGCTAACCATGGTTTTTGTGCCAAACGTTCGGCCTCGAACGCCTTGATCTTGTCGGCGTGGCGCAATGTCAGGCCAATGTCGTCAAAGCCGTTGATGAGGCAGTATTTGCGAAATGCCTGCACTTCAAACGGCAGTGCCTCGCCATCGGGTTTGATGACGATCTGACGTTCAAGATCAACCGTCAGCATGTAGCCCGCAAACACGGCAACTTCGTCAAACAGCTTGCTAATCTGTGACTCGCTGAGCACGATCGGCAACAGTCCGTTCTTGAAACTGTTGTTGAAAAAGATGTCAGCATAGCTGGGTGCAATGATGGCGCGAAAACCAAATTGGTCAAGCGCCCAAGGTGCGTGTTCTCGCGACGAGCCGCAGCCAAAATTTTTGCGCGCCAGCAAGATCGATGCGCCCTGGTAGCGTGGCTGGTTGAGCACAAAGTCGGGGTTGGGTTTGCGGCTGGTCGGGTCCTGGCCGGGGTAACCAGCATCGAGGTAGCGCCACTCGTCAAACAGGTTTTGGCCAAAGCCGGTTTTGTGGATCGACTTGAGAAACTGTTTGGGGATGATGGCATCGGTATCGACGTTTTCCCGGTCCATTGGGGCCACCAGGCCCTGGAGTAAGGTGAATTTTTGCATGAATCAGCTTAATTTTTCTTGGCTGCGCCTTCGATGGCTGTGCCGGCTTTCTGAATGTCCTGGCCCACGCCCTTGACGGTGTTGCAGCCCGTCATGGTCAATAAGGCGGCGATCAGCAAAACGGGGATAAATTTCATGAGCAGACTCCTGAGCACTATTTAGACAAATTTTCTGACATCGAC
>JAIFMT010000144.1 GCA_020048295.1 Rhodoferax sp. | reverse complement strand
TCTTTGAACCCTTCGCGCACGGCCAGATAGGGCTGCAGGTAGTCGGCATTGCCCGTCAGCGCATAGCCGCGCTGGCCAGTTTCGGCATCTTTCAGGTCTGACAGCAAGCTGTTGGCCTGGCGGATGACCTCGCGCGAATGACTGCGCTGGCTGGAAGCATCGGCAATCCGCTGGTACGACCAGAAGGTGAAGCCAATGCCTGCCGCGAACAGCAGCAATGCCGCAACCATCCAGAGCAAGTTCTTTTGGGTGGATTTCAAGCCAATATCCTCATGAAGCGGGTCGCCCAAGAAGGGGAAAACCGTGGTTCAGCATAGCGGATCAAGCGCCGTCCCTGAGTGCGCCAGCGCACACAAGTGCAGAAATGAGTCACGCGGGGGCTGGCACTGCTTCACATCAGCTGGCTTCAGTGGTGACTGTGTGCGCCGACGCACAGACCCGGGGCGGCGAAAGGCCAACACTGCAGATTCGTCCACGGTGTGCTTGAAGCGCGCACCCTGGTTGTGTTTCCCATTTTGCTTTGGAGAAATTTGCCATGAAACTTCAATCTCGTGTTGTGACCGGCCTGTCGGCCGTGCTGTTGCTTGCCGCCTTTGGCTTGAGTGGGTGTGAGGGAATGACGCGCCAGGAAAAAAATACCGCCACCGGGGCCGTGGTGGGTGGGGTGGTGGGGAATGTGCTGTGTGGCGGCGTGTTGTGTACCGGTGCCGGCGCTGCGGTGGGCGGCGTGATTGGCCACGAAGCCAACAAATAGTGCCGCGCACCGGCTAAGCCCTTCGCCACCCGCATGAAGTGCCGTCACATCGGCCGGGTTTGGACTGGCAGGCTGTACCTGCTGCTGGTTCATGCGCTGACTGCCATGGCTGCACCAGTGGCCGCTGCGCCCGAGCCGCTGGCAGATGCAGCCATGCAACTGCAAGCGCAACACGCTCTTTTGCGTGCGTCACTGGCACAAAATGCCTTTCACCGGCCACTGGTATTGCAGTCGGGCGAGCAATCGCAGGGCTTGCAGGGTGACATTTACGCCGAGATGGCGTTTGCCTTTGATGACGTGCGTGCCGCACTGCAGATGCCCGCGCAGTGGTGCGAGGTGATGATTTTGCACATCAATACCAAATATTGCCGCGCCGTCAGCGGACCGGACGGGGTGGTTTTAAATGTTTTTATCGGCACCAAAAAACCGCAGGAACTGGCGCAAGCCGCACGGCTGGACTTCAAATTCACCTTGGTCTCGGCCTCCCCTGATTATTTTGAAGTGCTGCTGGCAGCTCCTGTGGGTCCGTTGGGTACCAGCGACTACCGCATCCGACTGCAAGCGGTTGCGCTGCCACAGCAACGCACTTTCTTGCACCTGACCTATGCGTATGGTGTCAACCTGCTGGGCCGGATAGCCATGCAGACCTACCTGGCCACCACAGGTGCCGACAAGGTCGGCTTCACGATGATGGACAGTGTTCCCGGTGCGCCACCCGCCTGGG
Organism: Rhodoferax sp.; assembly: GCA_020048295.1. Next base: position 4,479 of record JAIFMT010000144.1, on the reverse strand, counting down.
TGGACGGGGTACGTGGACTGGTCGAGCGCAATACCATGCGGTATTACCTGGCCATCGACAGCTATTTTCAGGCCGCGCCGGCACCCCCTGCGGTGCAGTTGGCGCAACGTTTGCAAAGCTGGTTTAGCGCCACCGAAGCCTACTCGCGCCAGTTGCACGAGACCGACCGAGCGGCCTACCTGCAGATGAAGCAGGCCGAACACCAGCGCCAGCAAGCCAGCCCCTGAGCGGTCTGCCTTGGGGCTGGCGCTTCAGTTGACCGGAACGATGGTGATGCTTTCGCGCAAGATGCCACCGCCGCCGACACTGCCAGACAGGTGGCTACCGGTGCCCATGCGGGCTTCGCAATCAACCCGCCCCGGGCCCTGGTAGGCATCACAGCGCCGCAAGGCGTTCTGCCGGTACTGGTCAGGGTTGTCATGAAGCTCACCGCGCAGTGCCGCGGCCAAGGCATTGCGCGCCTCGCGGCGGCAGGTGATCGGGTGTTGGCTGGCATCTGGGCGGTTGCAATCAGCCAGGTCTTGCTGATAGCGCGCCCGCGCCTCGGCGTTGGCCGCCGGGGTTGCCGCCAGGGCAGAAGAACATAGCAAGGCGGCCACGGCCGTCCCCGCAAGTAGTTGAATCTGACGCAAAAAACGGGACATGGTGGGCTCCTGCTAGGTGGATGGGCCAGCCGCGCTCAGACCTGCGACTTGAAGTAGGCGAAGGAATGCACAAAGGCATCGCGAATTTTTTCTGTCTCCGCCACCATGGCATCCCAGTTGCTCTCGCCGCTGGCCTGCAGCGCTTTGAGGTGGTCCTTGGCCAGCTGCGACTGGGCATGCACCTTGGCCATTTCAGCGCGGTAGGTATCGCGCACGTCCTCGCGCGCCTCTTGCGCTTTGGTTTCGAGCTTGTCCATTTGAAGGTTCAGCTCGTCGAGTTGAAGTTTCATCTTATTGATGTAGGTGTCGCGAGTCGTCATGGTGATAGCTCCAGTTGTGGCAACAAGGGTGGCCGGGTTTGGCCGGTTGATGACGGGCATCAATGGCATGGTTGTCGTCATGTGCCGCAAGCGTAAGCATGCAGAAGGAGGCTGTCTGTTGGCCAACACACAGACCGGTTGCCGCGCAGCGGTTAAGCTGACTCGCTGACGCTGCTGCCCGCGCGGACTGTCACCTGTTGCGCAACGCCCACCACCGATCAGGACCATTTTTGAAAGCCCCGCATGATCCGACTAAAGTTTTCAGTGGCCTTGAGCTACGACATTGCCGAGCCCGGCAGTGATTTCATTTTCAGCATTCACGCCGCCCAGACGCCGCACCAGCGGGTGCTGACCGAGGCGCTGACGATCAGCCAGCCTTTGCCGCTCAACCGGTACACCGATCCGGTGGCACACACGCGTTTTTTGCGGCTCAAGGCCAACGCTGGTCCGCTGACGGTGTGGTACGCGGCCACGGTGGACCTGACACATCACACGGCGCAGCCGACGGAAATTGGCGAAGTGCCAGTGGCTGAGCTGCCGGGTCATGTGTTGCCCTACCTCTACCCCAGCCGCTATTGCCAGTCAGACCGGCTGGGCCGTCTGGCACTGCAAGAATTTGGCAGCCTGTGGCACGGCTATGCGCGGGTGCAGGCCATCTGCAACTGGGTCACCCAGCACGTGAGCTTTCAGTCCAACAGCTCCAACAGCAACACCACGGCGGTCGATACGCTGGTGGACAAGGTGGGGGTGTGCCGTGATTTTGCGCACCTGATGATTGCGCTGTGCCGCGCGCTCAATATTCCGGCGCGCTTTGCCACCGGCATCGACTTTGGTGCCTCACCCGCGCTGGGGCCAACCGACTTTCATGCCTATGTGGAGGTTTATCTGGCGCGGCGCTGGTACATTTTTGATCCCTCGGGTGTGGCAATTCCGCTGGGCTTCTTGCGCTTTGGCACCGGGCGCGATGCCGCTGATGCGGCTTTTGCCACCATATTTGGTGATGTGCGCGGCTCGGCGCCGGTGATCACGGTGGAAGCCATCGCCAACGCGCAGGGCGTTTTGGAGGTGCCGCAGCATGTGTCGCTGGCGGTGTCAACCGATGGTGATTAGCCAACTTTTACTAGTTTTTATATAGCTAGTATCGCTTGTTACATAAGGGCTACAGCCTGATTTGTTATAAAACTCGGGGACTTGCGGGCATAACGCCCGCAGACCAAATTAGCGTGCCATGACCCGACCGCTGTCGTCTGACAAGACGATTTCCACCCGACGGTTCAGTTGACGGCTTTCGGCGCTGTCGTTGGCGGCCACCGGGTACGTCTCACCGTAGCCATGCACGACCACCCGCTCAGGCCCAACGCCCAATTGCTGGAGCGCACCTTGTACCGCGTTGGCACGCCGCTGCGACAGTAGCTGGTTGTATTCGGCCGTGCCGGTGCTGTCAGCATAGCCCTCAATCAGCACGGTGCGCTGCGGATTGAGTTCGAGGATTCTGGCCAGCTTCTGCGCTGACATCATGCCGGCAGCGCTCAAGCGCGAGACATCGGTGCCAAACAGTACATCACCAAAGGTGATGACCATGCCACGCGCGGTTTTTTGCGCGGCCAGCTCGCCCAGCTGTGCTTCCAGTTGGGCATTGCGCTGCTGTGCGTCTTGTGCCTGGCGCTGGGCGTTGGCAGCATCCACCTGGGCACTGGCGGCTGCCACCTGCGCCGCCTGGGTTTGCTGCTGGGCGCGGGCGGCTTCCTGGCCGGCGCGGGCGGCATCGTTGATGGCCAGCAAGGCCACTTGCTTGGCCTGCTCGGCGCGGATGCCCGCTGCATTGGCTTCGTTGGTACGCTGGTCCAGCCGAACCTGGTCGCGTTCCTGGCTGGCGTTGGCCACCTCGGTTTCAGCCACCTTTTGCTTGGTCACCTCTTCGGTCAGGGCAATTTTTTGCCGGGCCAGGTAGGCCAGCTGGTTGATTTTCTCTTCGCTGGCGCGCTCGGCGGCCTGGGCATCGGCCTGTGCCAGCGCATCACCGGCCTGTTTCAGCTCCAGCGGCGCATAAATTGCCACCTGGGGATTGTTTTGCACAATCCGGTAGTCGCTGTGTGCCTGATCCAGCAGCGAGGTGCTCTTGGGTGTCGAGCTGCAAGCGCCAAGCAGGGCCACAACAGCCAGAACGACGGGGGTGAGGTAGATGTTCTTCATGATCGAATCCTGTGGGAGATGGGGTGGGGTTACAGATTGCGTTCAAGCTCTTCGCGCAGCACGCGAATGTCGTCTTGCAGCGCGTCGGCGGCGGCCTGGGCTTTGGCCGAGTTGGCCTTGCCCTGGGCCAGCTTGGCATCGGCCTGCGCCTGGGCGGCCATGTCGCGGGCTAATTTGTAGTCTTTGACGGCCATCGCCTTATTGGCCAACGCCAATTTGTCGCGTGCGGCAGTCATCTCCACAGGGGCCAGTTGTGCCGCCCCGGCGCTGGCGGCGTTGTCCACGGCGGCTTTTGACACGGCCACATCGGCCGTGGCAGGGGTCTTCAAACTGCTGCAACCCAGCATCAGCAATGCGGCAGCGCCACACAGCAGCGCGCTCACGCGCCTTGAGGTTCTCGTCATCTTGGTTCTCCTGTTGGTCACCAGGCGCAACAATCGCGCCTGATACCCAGGGTTATAGGCACACGCGCGGGCCGGGTCTGTTCGTTGGCGCACACCGGCTGCCTATCTGTTGCTGCCAGTGCTGGCCTGGCATCTGCAGCGCGGCCACTTGCCTGCCGGCTGGCCCGGGTTTTCAGGACTGCGGAGCTGCCGGATAAGTCCGTTCACCAAAGATGGCGCTGCCCACCCGCACCAGGGTGCTGCCCGAGGCGACGGCGGCTTCCAGGTCGGCGCTCATGCCCATCGACAGGGTGTCGAGCCCCAGTCCGGCTGAATTTAATGCATCAAATAGGCCTCTAGCCCTTGTCAATACTGCGCAGGCAGCTACAAAGTCAGCAGCAGGCTCGGGGATGCACATCAGGCCGCGCAGCTGCAGCCTGGGCAGCGCGGCGACGGCTTGCGCCAGTGCCAGCGCCTCGTGCGGGGCCACGCCCGACTTGGTGGGGCCACCATCCACATTCACCTGGATGCACACCTGCAGCGCTGGCAAGTGGGCCGGGCGCTGCTCGCTCAGGCGTTGCGCAATTTTCAGCCGATCGACCGTTTGCACCCAGTCAAAGTGCTCGGCCACCAGTTTGGTCTTGTTGCTTTGCAGCGGGCCGATGCAGTGCCATTCGATCGGCAGGTGTTTCAGGGCAGTGATCTTGGCCACGGCCTCCTGGATGTAGTTTTCGCCAAAGGCGCGCTGGCCGCAAGCAAATGCCGCCTCGACAGCATCCGCGCCAAAGGTCTTGGAAACCGCCAGCAGGCGCACTGCATCTGCCGGGCGGCCGGCGACCCGGCAGGCGTTGGCAAGACGCTCGCGCACGGCGCTGAGCTGCTGTTCAATCGTGGTCATAATGGCAAGAGCGTAACAAACAAAACGAGGTTTTTGTGGAC
>JAIFMT010000068.1 GCA_020048295.1 Rhodoferax sp. | reverse complement strand
AATCGTTGGAAAGCCCCCGACTGACGCGGCATTCGTCCACCGTTCCCCAGTGCGACGGCGCACAGTATTTTTTGCGCGTCTGGTCAATGCAGACCAGCTGCTCAATGAGACCCAGCGACTCGCAGCTTACCAGCTTCTGACGCATCTCGCGCAACCAGGGTGGGCCAGACAGGTTCACTTTCCTGACAGGTGGCGGCGTGGTGACAGGGGTTGAAGGTGCTGTAGTGACAGCCGCAGGCGGGGTGGCTGTGGTTTCGCGCATCTCGGTCAGGATGGCGGCATCCGGCGTGGTGGGTGGGGGTTCGGAGACCGGTTGTGGCGTTGCGGATGCCGCTGCTGCAACCGTGGGTTGCAGCGCATTGTTTGCGGTTGGCGCGGTAGGTTGCGCAGAGCGGGCGGGCGCGGTTTCTACCCCAGGCAGCGCAGGCTGTGCCGCGACAGGGCGCAGGCTGGGTTGGGTCATGAAGTAGGCGCCTGCTGCAACCAGCAGCACCAGCACCAGCATAACCCAGGGCCAACTGGGTCGGTGTGGTGGGGTTGCCGACCCGCCCATCGGCGGTGTGGCGATCTGGTTTGGTGTTGCCGAAAGTGTGGCTGAGTTGGCCGGGGGAATCAGCAATGTTCGCAAGGCGTTGACACTTTGCGGGCGGTCGCCTGGTTTCACGGCCAGACTGCTGTCGATCACCTGAAGGAACGCCGCTGTGTACAGTCCATTGCAGCGTTGTGTCAGTGGTTCGTAACCATCGTTGACGATGCGGCTGACTGACGCGGTGGGCGCTTGGCCAGTGATGGCGAAGTGCACCACAGCACCCAGCGCGTAAATATCCGTCCAGGCACCCTGGGGCAGGTTGGGGTCACTGGTGTACTGCTCAATCGGTGTATAGCCGGCTTTGAGAATCACCGTCAGGTTGTTCACCATATCGCTGATCACCTGCCGTGCCGCACCAAAATCCAGCAGCAATGGCTGTCCGTTGTCGAGCAGCAGAATATTGTCGGGTGCGATGTCGCGATGAAAGCAGTTCTTGGCGTGAATGATCTCTAGCGCTTCCAGCAACGGATACAACATCTGGCGCAACCAGGCCTCGGACGGTGGTGTCAGCATGCCGGCCAAAGCCTTTTTAAGCGTTTGCCCCTGGTAATAAGGCATCACCATGTAGGCGGTGCCGTTGGCCTCCCAGAAGCGGTAAACCTTGACCAGCGCCGGATGGTTGAACAGTGCCAACATGCGCGCCTCGTTGATAAAGCTCTTGAGGCCGGCCAAAAACGTGTCAGCGTTGCGTTCCGACCTGGCGGAGACCGTGATGCCTTGCTGTCGCACCGCCAGCGACGAGGGCATGTATTCCTTCAGTGCCACCTGCCGGCCCAGCGACTCGTCGCGCGCCAGATAGACAATGCCAAAACCACCGATACCGATCAGCCCGGTGATGACGAATTCAGCAATCTGCGTTCCGACCGGCAACGCCAGGTGTTCATGCTCGGAGCTCACCACAGCAACGCCGTCCACCACCGCGTCCGTCGATGCGTTGTTGGGCTGCGTGCGGTCAAGGTGATTGGCTTGGGTCATGCTAAACGTGAGACAAGGTCATGTCCGGGGTGGCTTCAAAGAAAGTCAGTGCATCGTCTGTGCCAATGACAAGACTGCGTCACCTCCTGGCTGGGCGCCATTTTAGGGTCAGCGTGGCAGCGCCACAGCTGCTGAATATGCGCTGCTTGACCAAGTGCTGGTGTGGGTAGTAAAAAATGCCTCCAGCCCAATCCCAATAGGCGCTATTGGCTATTGAATCAGAAGCAGTCGTGCCCGCCAGCCCTCATTTAGTCAGCGCCATAAACAGCTTGGGCAATTGCTCAGGCAGCCGGGCGATGTTGTCAATCACCGTGTAGCGCTTGCCAAAGATGTCGCTCACATACGCATCGGCTGCCGCATCCAGGTTGATGCAGTAAGTGAAGATGCCCTGGTGGTCCAGTTCGCGTACCGCCTCTTTGGCATCTTCGATCAGCAGTTGGGCATCTTTCACGTCGATGTCGGCGGGCTGGCCGTCGGTCAGCACCAGCAGCAGTTTTTTGTCGGCCGACTGGGTGCTCAGGGTGCGCGCGGCGTGGCGCATGGCTGCACCCATGCGAGTGCTGTAACCGGCTTGCATGGCCGCCAGTCGTGCCTTGACCTCATCGCCCCAGCGTTCGCCAAAACCCTTGAGATGCAGGTAGCGCACGTCGTGGCGGGTGTTGGAATGAAAACCGGCAATCGCCAGCGGATCACCCAACTGTTCGATGGCCCAGGCCAACAGCGACACCGCTTCCTGGCTGAGCTGCAGCACGGTTTGTTCCGAGCCACGGGCTTTTTCGCCCAGCGACTGCGACAAGTCCAGCAGCAGCGTGGTGGCAATGCTGCGGCCGTCGGTGGTGTGGCTCATATTGATGCGCACATCAGGCTGGCTGCCGCTTTTCAGGTCGATCAGCGAGCGGATGGCCACGTCCAGGTCGAGTTCACTGCCATCTTCCTGAAAACGCACGCGCACTTTGTCTTGCGGCTTGAGCAGGTCCAGCAGGCGCTTGAGGCGTTTGGACAAGGCGCTGTGCTTGGCCAGCAGGGCATCGATGTCGGCAGCGCTACCCGATGGGTGCAGGCGCTCGTACAGGCTGACCCAGTCGGGGCGCAGGGTTTGGCTGGTGTAGTCCCACTCCGGGTAATGGCGTGGTGGCAGGCTTTGCAGCTCTTGCGTGGACGTTGTCTGGTCGGGCTGGTCGAAGGTTTCCTCGTCGTCACTCAATTCATGGAAGCGCCACAGATGCCGGTTGTCATCGTGGTAATCGACCTCGGTGTCTTTGAACCAGGTGTCGGGCAGTTGGTCGCTTTGCAGCCGGGTTTTACCCAGATAGCTCAGGGCCAGGCCGGCAATGTCGGTGGTGCTGGATTCGCTCAGCAGCAGCAGGCCATGAAAACGCTGCACCCAGTCAGTAATTTGCGGGTTGCCAAATCGCTGGGGTGGATCGAGCAGGGCGCGCGACAGCATGGCCAGCCGATGGCGCAGGCATGAATGCGTCGCCGGGTTGCAGGCATCTGCCAGCGGTATCGGGTGCAGCGCCTGCAGCATGCGGCGCAGCCCCGGGAACTGCCGCAGCATCAGGGTATCGACGCGTGCATCTTCAAAACATTCGATGGCCAGGCGCTGCGCCGGGCTGAAGTTGTCGGCAAAGATCGGCGTGCTCCAGCGCCGATGCGCCGCCATGTGCGCCAGCGCGACTCGGTAGCGGTCGATGCCTGAGATGCCATTGCGCTCGTCATAGACGTCGGGCAGGCGGATGCCCAAGGCATCAAAGTACGGCATTGGCTGGCGTTGCACGTCAAACGTGGTCGAGTAGGGCACCAGCAGATCAGCGTCTTGCCACAGGGCGTGCAGGTACAAATCGAGTGCGCGGGTGTGGTCCACCAGCAGCGTGCCGTGGCGCTCGCGCTGCATCACGGCGCGACTGTCGGCCGAAGTGAGCGAGAAATAATCGCGCTGTTGCTCGGGGTGGTGGCTGTAGTTGCGGATGCCGTAATTGACCCAGTTGCTCAGCCCCTGCAGGCTCAAAACACCCAGCAACAGCGGTGCCTTTTCAAAAAAGACCGCCAGACTTGGGCTGGGATAGGTCTTGTGAATACCGTGTATGGAACTGCTGGTGCGCTCCAGCATCAACTGGCACAAATCAAGGTAATGTTGCAACTGCGCCTGGGTGGGCAAGCGCCGTGTGACGGCGGCCAGGGTCTGTAAAAACGGTGCAATCGCTTTGCCGTTGGGCGACTTGTTGATCAGCCGCACGCTGCTCATGATGGCGTTCAACGCGTCTTCGCCCACTTGCAGTGCGATGCGTGGCCATTCCTGCATGAAGATCAATGCCGGCTCCACCCCACGGCCCATCTTGCCCAAAAAGCGCGCCTGTGCCAGGTAGTCGTCCAGCCCTTGTGCACTGAGGCTGGCTGCAGCCTCGGTCATGCAAGCCTCAAACACATCGTCGATCGGGGCAAAGCTGCAGTCTAGCTGCGCGCGCCAGAGGCTCAGTTGCGCTTCGCTGTGCGACGGCCGCTTTGCGGTTTTTGCCAGGGCCTGCATGGATTCAGCCAAAAATGGCGTCAATGGCGTGGTCAAGCGTGGCGCGAATGTCGGTATCGTCAGTGATCGGGCGCACCAGCGCCATGCGGCAGGCATCCACCGGTTCGACATCGCCCTTGATCAGTGTGGCGGCATAGACCAGCAGACGTGTTGAGATGCCTTCATCGAGCCCGTGACCCTTGAGGGCGCGTGCGGTGCTGCCGATTTTGACCAGACGAACGGCATCGGCCAGCGGAATGCCGGCTTCGGTGGCGATGATCTGGGCTTCGAGGTCGGCCGCAGGGTAGTCAAAGTCAAAGCCGACAAAGCGCTGCTTGGTCGACTGTTTGAGGTCTTTCATCAGGCTCTGGTAGCCGGGGTTGTACGAGATGACCAGCTGAAAATCAGCGTGCGCCTGGATCAGTTCGCCTTTTTTGTCCAGCGGCAACTGGCGCCTGTGGTCAGTCAGCGGGTGGATGACCACCGTGGTGTCTTGCCGGGCTTCGACAATTTCGTCCAGGTAGCAAATGGCACCGATACGTGCCGCCGTGGCCAGCGGGCCGTCGAGCCATCGGGTGCCGTTGGCCTCCAACAGGTAGCGCCCGACCAGGTCGGAGGCAGTCATGTCTTCGTTGCAGGCCACGGTAATCAGCGGCTTGCCCAGTTTCCAGGCCATGTATTCGACAAAGCGCGACTTGCCGCAGCCGGTGGGGCCTTTGACCATCACTGGCAGTCTGGCTTTGTAAGCCGCCTCGTACAGGGCGACTTCGTTGGTCTGCTGTTGGTAGAACGGCTCTTGGTTGATGCTGTATTGCTGTGCCAGGGTGGTCATGGGCGTTTTCCTGAATGGGCAAGATCGTGATGGGGTGCAAGGGGGCAAAGGCCTGGTTAACTGTAACCCGCAGCATGCATTGGGTGTCCGGCTACGCGAATGTCCCCCGGTTCGGGCTGCGCCCGAACCTCCTCCTTTATTTCGCTGCGCCGGACACCCAACGCACGCTGCTAGTCGCTGCCGGTAAATATTTCGTTGTCGGCAATTTATTGATTTGCTTGCGAGGTTAGCCCTCGGTTTGGTAGGCGCTAAGCGGCTGGTGATGGGTTGCCCTGCAGAGCAAAATCAAGGAGGAGGCACGGGCGTAGCCCGGGCCGGGGGACATTTGCGGCGCAGGGCAACCCGTCGCCAGTTGCGTTTCACCAGAGAAACCAGAAAGAAATCTCCCGGTCTCTCGGCAACATTCAGCGTTGCTTACTTGTGAACGCCAAGCTTTTCGCGCCAGCCCGGGAACAGCTTGTCGGCATCGCCCGGGAACGACTCAAACGCACGGGCAAATTCCTTGTGCTCTTTGGCAAACTCGATCGGGTCAGCGCCCGACTTCCAGCACTCGTACGACTGGCGCAGCGAAATGGCACCGGCAGCAGGGCTGTCGATGTGGCCGTAAGAGCCGCCACCCGAGGTATTGATCACGTTGCCGTGTCCCAGATTCTGGAAGAAGCCAGGCAGGCGCAGTGCGTTCATGCCGCCGGAGATGATCGGGGTGGTGGGCTTCATGCCGTACCATTTCTGGAAATAGACCGGGCCTTGGCACTCGTCACGCTCAATCATGTAAGCGATCATTCGGTCATCCGCCTCGCCTTCCATCTTGCCGTAGCCCATGGTGCCGACGTGGATGCCTGAAGCACCTTGTAGGCGGGAGATTTTGGATAGCACAAAAGCGGTGTAACCGCGCTTGGCGCTGGGGCTGGTGATCATGCCGTGGCCGGCGCGATGGTAGTGCAGGTACTGGTTGGGGTACTGGCGACGGGCGGTGGTGATCATGCCGGGGCCGCCGACAAAACCGTCCACCAAGAAGGCGACCTTGTCTGCATCCGGACCAAAGGTTTCCAGAATGAAGTCA
>JAIFMT010000155.1 GCA_020048295.1 Rhodoferax sp. | reverse complement strand
GGGCCCGCGCCTGACGCTGATGGCCAGCCAGGTGTCGGATGCCTTCAACACCAAGAGCCGCGTCAACCCTGAAACCGTGTGGAACGGCAGCTTTTTGCCCAGCAAAGCCGAACTCGATGTGTTGCCCAAGAAGTAGGCGGTTTGTTGGTATGCTATTTTAGTAATAGCTACTTGCGCATGCTGCATAAGGGCTAGAGCCCTATTTCTTATAAATTTTACGCGTGGCTGGCGTGCCGGCTTTAACCCTGAGGGTTCATGATGCAAATTGCAGCAAATCCCTGGTTTGTTGACTTCCGGGATGTCTGGCTGGCTTACAACGACGAGTTGCTGGCGGCCAACCATTTTGCCGTTGAGGCGATTGACCTGAAAGTGCGCCAGGGCGAATTCATCGCCATCGTCGGGCCCTCGGGCTGCGGCAAATCCACCTTCATGAAGCTCACCACCGGGCTGAAAATGCCGTCGATGGGCAAGATATTGATTGATGGCCAGCCCGTTACCGGGCCGCTGAAGATCTCGGGCATGGCGTTTCAGGCCCCGTCGTTGCTGCCCTGGCGCACCACCGTCAATAACGTGTTGCTGCCGCTGGAAATTGTCGAGCCCTACCGCAGCAGCTTCAAGGCCAAACGCAAGGAGTACGAGGCGCGTGCGCGCAAACTGCTGCAAAAAGTGGGTCTGGGCGGCTATGAAGACAAATTTCCCTGGCAGCTGTCGGGCGGCATGCAGCAGCGCGCCAGCATTTGCCGCGCGCTGATTCACGAGCCCAAAATGCTGCTACTCGACGAGCCCTTTGGTGCGCTCGATGCCTTTACCCGCGAAGAGCTGTGGTGCATTCTGCGCGACCTGTGGACCGAGCAGCAGTTCAATGTGATTCTGGTGACCCACGACCTGCGCGAGAGCGTGTTTTTGGCCGACACGGTGTATGTGATGAGCAAAAGCCCGGGCCGCTTTGTGGTGCGCCGTGAAATTGACTTGCCGCGCCCGCGTGATCTGGAGATCACCTACACCTCAGAATTCACCGACATCGTGCACGAACTGCGCGGCCACATTGGGGCCATGCGCCAGGCTGGTGCAGTCATCAATCAATAAGGGCCAGCCATGCTGAACAAGAAACAGGTTGAAATCTGGTCACCGTGGCTCTTGCTGCTGGTGTTTGTTGCCATCTGGCAGATTGTGTGCTCGGCGTTTGAGGTGTCGGAGTTCATTTTTCCCAGCCCATGGCGCATCTGGACGCAGTTTTGGGAGTTCAAGGACACCATCGCCGGCCACGCCTGGCGCACTTTTTGGGTGACGATGGTCGGCTTTGGCCTGGCGATTGTGGTGGGCGTGCTGCTGGGCTTTGTGATTGGCAGCTCGCGCCTGGCGTATGCCGCCGTGTATCCGCTGATGACCGCTTTCAACGCCTTGCCGAAGGCGGCGTTTGTGCCGATTTTGGTGGTGTGGTTTGGCATTGGCGTGGGGCCGGCGATTTTGACGGCGTTTTTGATCAGCTTTTTTCCGATCATGGTCAACATTGCCACTGGTCTGGCCACGCTGGAGCCCGAGCTCGAAGACGTGCTGCGCGTGCTGGGGGCCAAGCGCTGGGACGTGCTGGTCAAGGTGGGCCTGCCACGCTCGATGCCGTATTTTTACGGCTCGCTCAAGGTGGCCATCACGCTGGCGTTTGTTGGCACCACGGTCAGCGAGATGACGGCTGCCAACGAAGGCATTGGTTACCTGCTGATTTCAGCGGGCTCTTCGATGCAAATGGGCCTGGCCTTTGCGGGCCTGGTGGTGGTGGGGGCCATGGCGATGGTGATGTACGAGCTGTTTTCCGCCATCGAAAAGCACACCACGGCGTGGGCGCACCGGGGTTCCAATAACCACTGAAGCATGGCATGGCGCATGCGCTGTGCTTGCGTTGCGCCAGTCTGGTAGTGCGCCGTGCCAGCATGTTTCAGGGAAATGGCGTTCAGGCTTGGGATTGCCTGGCAATCGTCTGGCTCAACTGCAAGCTGCAGGCATCGGCCGGTGCCGTGAACAAGGCGTTTATCCAGGCTTGCTCACGTTGGCCAATGGTGGCGAGAAAGTCACCGATGGAGCCACCTTTGGCCGTCATGCCGGCGAAATGGTCAAAACCCGATTCCAGAAAGTTCTGTAAGGCATCGAGCCCCGCCAGCCTGGCCGGTTTACGCATCAGCGTCAGCATCAGCCGCAGGCTGCGTTTGCGAGTCAGGTCGCCCAGCGTTTGGCCAATGCGCAAGACCGTGCCGAGTTGCCAGTCGCGATCCGCCCGGCGGCCCACAGCGCGCCAGCTGGTGATGTAGCGCTGCACCGGCGATGTGCCGCCCAGCAGAGCCCATTGCTGCGCCATGGCCAAGTCAAGTTCCTCGGTGAGGCCGTGCAAATCAGTCAGCGCCAGCGTGGTGGCCAGGGCGCGCTCGGGCAGCGTCACCTCCAGCGCGCCGGCGACATGGACAAACTGCTGATCGCGCTGGCTGAAATCGCGCACGCCGTAAAGCTCTTCCAAAAAAAAGCTGGCACTGTCGCCATAGGCACCAGAGGCCAGCAAATCCGGATAGGTGCCAGCGAAGCGTTGCGATTGGAAATGCTTGACGTCCAGCACGGCCTGCGCCAGGCCTGGGCATTGATTGGCCTGCTGGCGCAATGCCGCCACGCGCGCCATGGTCTCGCGGATGTGGATTGATGCTTTCATGACCCCGGCAGTTTAAGTCTTCAGGTCGCGTTGACCAGCGGTTGGCAGCAGTGGCCAGACGCAAACCGCTGTGTTTAGAGCGGCCAAACCAATCGGGCTCTCGGGCGTGCAAGTCGCCCGGTTTGAATGTGCCAGTCCTTCTGTGTCAGTGCGCCTCTCCGTGCAAAAATGGGTCATGTCCTCAGTTCGTGCCACGCCCCCTTCAACGCCAGATTTATCGGCGCAGCCGGCGGTTGCCAGTTTGTACCGTGCCGCTGTAGGGCCGCTCGGGGCGGACTATTACGCGGCGGTGTTTGAGCGTTTTGAGATTGCTGGCCGAAGCCGTCCCTCCTGGAACTGGGCTGCTGCGCTGCTGACGCTGAATTGGCTGCTGTTTCGTCAGCTGTGGTTGGCTGCCTTGGTCTGGGGCGCGGTGTTGCTGTTACTGCCGCTGCTGTTGCTGGGCCTGGGGCGGGTGGTCTTTGCACTGCCTTTGCCAGTTGAGCTCGGGTTGTGGCTGAGTTTTGTGGTCTTGAGTGTGGTGTTGCCAGGTGCCTGGGGCAATGCCTTGTTTTACGCCCAATGTCAGCGGCGCATTGCGGTTGCGTTGGCAGCGCGGCCAACGCTCGAAGAAGCCTGGCGCGTGCTGAGCCAGCAAGCCAGCGCCAGCAAGCATCGGGCCGGGTTGGCACTGGTCAATGCGCTGGTGCTGGGTGCCGCAGTGTGGGGCTATGTCAGTTTGCCGGACACTGCGCCGCTGGCCGAACCGGCCAGCGCACCGGTTGCTGCGCCTGTGGCTGTGCCTGCGGTCGCCCACGTCAGCCCTGCGACGACTGCTTCTGGTGTTGCAAAGGCGGTATCGGCGGTCGCTGTGCCGGCACTGCCCGCTGCCGCGTTGTCCGCCACTGCAGCAGTGGCTGTGGTGGATGAGGTTTCAGCCAGTGTGGCTGCGTCCAATGCCACCGATGCCATGCGCCGCGCCTCACGCCGCGCGTCAGCTGACTACAGGCCGGCGCCGCCCGCGCTGGCCGTCAGCGCTGCCGTGAAGCCGCTGCCGCAGGCATCAACCGGGCAACTCTTTGTCAATGTCGGGCTGTTTGCCAATGCCGCCAATGCACAGCGGGCGCAGGCCAGGTTGGTGGCGGCGGGTTTGCCCGCTATCAGTCAGGTTGTACCCACTGGCAACGGTGACCGCACGCGGTTGCGCGCCGGCCCGTTTGCCAGCCGCGCGCAGGCGCAATTGGCGGTCAAGCAAATTCATGCGCTGCAACTCGATGCGGTGCTGGCACCTTGAGGCGCACCTGAGCGCCTGCTGCGTCACTATTTCCAGCGAAGCGGCTCAATATCGACGTTGCTTTGGCCGTCGCCCAGCATCAGCACGCCTTCCTGAACCGTGGCTTGCAAGTTCATGCTGCGTTGCGCCAGGGGAATCAGCGCCTGCGCGGTGGCACTGGGAATGCGCCACACCTGGAGCCGATCAAGCCGGGTCAGTTTGTTTTCAATACCGCGCCACCAGATGTCGGCCGCCTGGCCAAAGGCGTACAACACCACCGCATCGGCCTTGTTGCAGGCCTTGCTCAAGGGTTTGTCTTCGGGTTGACCCACCTCAATCCACAGCCGGGTCAGGCCGGTGAAGTCGCGCAGCCACACATCGGGCTCGTCGGGGTCACTCAGGCCGGCACCAAAGGCCAGCGTGCCATCGCCGCTACAAACGTCTTGCAACTGGTGCGCTTGCAGTGCCAGCGCGCACAGCCGCACCATCATGCGCTCGTCGGTTTCGCTCGGGTGGCGCGCCAGCGTCAGCGCATGGTCAGCGTAGTAGCCGTGGTCGATGTCGGCAATTTGCAGACTGGCTTTGAAGATGGTGGATTTGGTGGCCATGGGGGGTCAGGGAATAAAGTCAGACAGACAATGACCCGCACGCAAGCCATCAATGGCCTGGAAATGTGCGTCAAATGTCAGCAACGCTGCGCCATGTTCCAGGCAGCTGGCAGCAATCCACAGGTCATTGCTGGGAATGGGGTGGCCCTTGCGCCGCAGCGCGGCATAGACCAGCGCGTAGAGATCGGCCGTGGCGGCAGTGCAGGCCATCACGTTGATGCGGGGTGACTGCAGAAATTGTGTCAGTTCACGGCGGTTGACTTGTTCGCGCTTGCCCGCTGCAAAACCCGCCAGCAATTCGCCCAGCACCGTCGTGCTCATCAGCAAAGTGGGCGCGTGCTGCAACACTGCCACGATGTGTTCATCGGCACGCTTAAAGGCTGCGTAGGCGTTGGTGTCAATGAGGATGGGGCGCATGGGTCAGCGCCACAGTGTTGCGTCAACTTCAGCAAAGGGAGCTGTATTGCGTGCAAACACGGCGGCATCCTCAGGGCTCCAGGTGCCGGCCAAGGCATTCAGGTCATCAAACGTCTGCGGTGGGCGGCTGGGCGTGGCTTGGTCTGAGTTCGTGCCTTGCAACAGGCGCAGCACCAGACTGTTGAGACTGCTGCCTTGCCCGGCTGCTTGCGCTTTGAGTTTTGCCAGCACTTGCTCATCCAAACCCCGAATGCTCATGGTGGTCATGACATCACTCCTGTATTCATTGTGAATGCACGAATGCTAGCATGTGACGGTGCTGGCGCTCATTGCACCTTGCCAAAGACACCGAGCGCGCCAGATTTATACCCGCCGCGCCAGCGCCGCCGCCATGCCGGTATAGCTGCCCGGGGTCATGGCCAGCAGGCGGGATTTTTCGGCATCGGGCAGCGCCAGCGCCGTGATGAAACCCTGCATCAGTTCGCGCGTCATCGGCGCACCGCGGGTGAATTCCTTGAGCTGCTCATACGGCTCGGGCAGGCCAAAGCGGCGCATCACGGTCTGGATGGGTTCGGCCAGCACTTCCCAAGAGGCATCCAGATCGTCGGCAATGGCTGTTTCGTTGATTTCGAGCTTGCCCAGGCCGGTGGCCAGCGACTGGTACGCCAGCACCGCGTAACCCAGCGCCACCCCCATGTTGCGCAGCACGGTGCTGTCGGTCAGGTCACGCTGCCAGCGACTGATGGGCAGCTTTTCTGACAAGTGGCGTAAGAGGGCGTTGGCCAGGCCCAGGTTGCCCTCGGCGTTCTCGAAATCGATCGGGTTGACCTTGTGCGGCATGGTGGAAGAGCCCACCTCGCCTTTTTTGAGCTTTTGTTTGAAATAGCCCAGGCTCACATAGCCCCAGACATCACGCGACCAGTCAATCAGAATGGTGTTGGCGCGCGCCACCGCATCAAACAGCTCGGCCATGTAGTCGTGCGGCTCAATCTGGATGCTGTAGGGCTGAAACGTCAGGCCCA
>JAIFMT010000176.1 GCA_020048295.1 Rhodoferax sp. | reverse complement strand
CGTCGCAGCTCATGAAGATGGTGGTTTCTTCAAAGAACGGATCAATGTTGGCGGTGTTGGGGTCGGGCATGAGCTGCATGTCCGAGGCTTCGATGCCCTTCCAGCCAGCAATGGAAGATCCATCAAAGGCGTGACCCGAGGTGAACTTGTCTTCATCAAAATGCGAAATCGGCACGGTCACGTGCTGTTCCTGGCCACGTGTATCGGTGAAACGAAAGTCAACAAACTTGACTTCGTTGTCTTTCACCATCTTCATGACATCTGCGACGGTCTTGGCCATCAAATACTCCTGGTTGGGCGTTGTAAAAAAGGTTCGGTTCAGGGAATGCAGTTTTTGTGCCAGCGCAGCGTACTGCTACCCATTTGGCAAAAGCCGTATTTTGCCTCGAGTTTGCGGCCAATGAAGGCCAGGGCTCGCGATAAGGATCATCAGCGGCACGCAGGGACAGCGCACGATTTACCTTGCATGCACCAGTTGAATGCAGAACAAATGCACCAAAATAATGCAATCAAGATCGCACCAATTCGGGGCCTAATTTCACATTGAATTGGGGCAGACCGGCCATCAGCGCCGCATAGGCCGCCGCCACAGCGGCTGGCGTGCCTTTCACACCCAGTTCAATGTGGCGACCGTATTGCGGGTGATCGACGCTGGGCAGGCTGAACACCTTGATGCCGGGGTGTTCACGCTCAATGCGCTCCATCAGCGGGGTCAGCGTGGCCTCGAGCGCGCCGAGCACGATCACCGACTGCTCCAGCCAGGGTTGCGCCCTGAAGAACTGCGCATACTGGGTATCGAGCACCCATTCGATCATCGGCCACGCCATCACCGGAAAGCCCGGCACAAAACACACCCGACCGCATTGAAAGCCGGGAATCCTGTTGAACGGGTTGGGGATGAGGGTGGCACCCGCCGGAAACACGCCCATGTTGAGGCGGTGCTGGTTGTCGGCCACCTGCGGGTCATAGGTCAGGCCTCTCTCAAGCGCCATCTCCTGCATGCGCTGCTCGATCAGCGCCTTGGCTTGCGGATGCAGCTGCAAGTCAACACCCAGGGCGCGCGCGGCACACTGGCGCGTGTGATCGTCAGGCGTGGCACCGATGCCGCCGGTGGAGAACACCACGTCACCTGAGGCAAAGGCGCGCTGCAAGGTGGCGGTGATGCGCTCGGGCACATCGCCCACATACTCGGCATAGTCAAGTTGCAGGCCGCGCGCCTTGAGCAGTTCAATGACCTGAGTCAAATGCTTGTCGGCGCGCTTGCCCGACAAAATTTCGTCGCCAATGATGATCAGGCCAAAGTGGGGTGGCTCAGTGGCCAGCAAGGGTGGGGATGTCGGCATCATGGGGGTCATCAGGGGGGCAAATCAATAGGAATGTCGGTTGTCGTGGTCGTCGCCAACGCCGGTGGCTCAATCGGTATCACGGGGGCTGGCGCAGAAGACTGCTGGCGCAAAGCGTGCAGCGCCGCCAGGCAATAGTGGGCAAACCACAGCGACGACAAGGCAAACACCAGGGTGTAAATCCACACCGCCAGCGGCACCAGAATGACGAATGCTGCCGCTAGCAAGGCCCCCGAGGCCCAGATCAGGCTCGGTGCCGCGCCCAAAAAGCCGCAAAACACCCCAATACCAAGCAAAGCCATGCGGTGCTGGCGAAAAATCTCGCGCCGCTCTGAGGCACTGGCGTGCTCGGCCAAGGCATCAAAAGCCATCACGCGGTAGGTCAGCCAGCCCCAGATCAGCGGTGGCAGCACCAGGATCAAAGGCGGAATCAGCCACAGCGGCAGCGACACCAACAACGCCACCAGCGCCAACAGCGTGGAAAACAAGGACCACAGCAGGCTGGTAAAAAACGAGTTGCCGCGTTTGCGCTCCAGATTTGGAAAGCGTTTTTGTGCCACCAACGCCGTCAACGCCGGCGCCATCAGCAAGGCCACCACCAGCAAGGACAGCAACACAATCAGCGGCGTGATGGCAAAGATCACAATCAGCGGCACCAGCGCCGATTTGAGGCCACCCAGACCCAGCCCCTCCAGCCAGCCAGCAATGCTGCTGATCACGCTGGAGGCTTCTACCCAGCCGCGTACCCAGTCCAGCGCCAGATCCCAATACAGATAGCCCAACCCGAGCGACAGGCCAACCATCAGCAGCAGCGGCAGCACGGACAGCGCAATCACCCGCGGGTGCAGGCAATAGGCCACCGCCCGCCAGAAAGAATCAAACAAGAGCTGCATGACCGCAATATACCCGAGCCCTGCGCAGTCGCGTCAGGCGCGCCCGGCCAGCCGCATCAATCCCAGCCATTGCTGCGACCAGAAGCCACTGCCATAGTCGCGCCCGTCATCGACCTGGCAGCGCACGCCGGTGGGCTCAAAACGCAGTTCGAGCTTGGCCATGCCCAACAGCATGTCCCACCGCGGCAGTTGCACGCCAAAGTTGCAGCCACCCAGCGTGTGCTGGCCCTGCGACTCGTGGCCGATGCCGCTGACGTGGTGAAAGCGGCGAAAGCGCGGGCTGACCCACAGCCGCAGGTTGGCGTGTTGAAGACTTTCGCTGAGCTGGGGTAGCTTGGAGAAATGATGGGCGGCGCAAGCAGGCTGCCAAGACGGGTTAGGTGATCTGCGGCAGATGGATCGATGCCAGATTATCCGGCGTTAGCCAGCACCATTGGCCCGGTGCCAGAGTGTCAGGTAGGCGCAGGCCACCAATTTGCGAGCGGTGCAAGGCTTCCACCCGGTTGCTGACCGCCGCCAGCATGCGCTTGACCTGGTGGTATTTGCCCTCGGTCAACGTCAGTCGCAGGTGAAAGTCAGACACCGCCTCGCAGGCCGCCGCCCGCACTGGCTGCGGATCGTCGTCGAGCACCACACCGGCCAGCAACTGCTGCACCTGGCGCGCATCCAGTGGATGTTTGACGGTGACTTCATACACCTTGGGCACATGGTGGCGCGGCGAACTCATGCGGTGAATGAACTTGCCATCGTCGGTCAGCAGCAGCAGGCCGGTGGTGTCCTGGTCGAGCCGGCCAACTGCCTGCACGCCCTGTACCGCGCCTTTCTGTGGCCGCTGGCGCAGCGGTGCGGGCAGCAAGGTATAGACGCTGGGATAGGTGGAGGGTTTTTGCGAACACTCGGTGCCAGCTGGCTTGTGCAGCATCAGATAAGCCCGCTCAGCGTAAGGCCAGTCCACCCCCTGCACCCGAAAGCGCAGCTCATTAACTTCAAATTCTGCAGCTGAAAGCGCACATGGAATAAGGGCTTGAGGTACATTTTTATCATAAACCTGCACATGCCCCTGTTGAATCAAACCGGCACACACCCGGCGTGTGCCAAAGCCTTGGGAATAGAGGATGTCTTGGAGTTGCATGACCGAAGTATCGCAAACGCAATGGCATCACATCTAGCGAAGGCCAGCAACTGCGCCGGCTTTCCACTGCTTTTTTGGCGTATCCCGCAACTGCAACCGCGCACACTTCGGCTCAGGGCATTAAAGAAGTTGCCCTCACAAGACATGCAAGGAGTGTGTCACCATGAACAGCCCGCCTTTTCAAACCCCCTGCCCTGCCGCACTGTCGGCCCCAGTGGCCGATGCGCGCACGCTACTGCTGGAAGAAGTCGATTTCAAATGGTTGATGGCCGGCCTGGGCTGGTGGATCAACAGCGAGCGCCTGCACAGCGACCCGGATTACGCCGCTGGCCTGTTAAAACTGGCCATTGCCGCCGGGTCCAGCGCGTTGCGCGACTGCGCCGCGCTGTTGCAGCAGGGCCTATCGGCGCAGTGCCGTTGCCATTGAAGTTGCCACCCCACTATTTGGACGCTCCTGCCTTGGGTGGCATTTGCTCAGGCCGCAGTGGTGGGTTGAGCAGCTCGTCGGCCAGGTCGATATCTACCTGCTCATCTTGCATATTGACCAGCGGCAACTCGTAATCGTTCCAGCCGCGAACGCCGGTTTTCATGGAATACACCTGCTGATACCCCATTTGCTGCAGCGTGAGGGCAGCCAGCACGGTGCGGTTGCCCGAACGGCACACCAGCACCACCGGCTTGTCACGCGCCTGCACCAAGACCGGAACGGTGTCGGAATAACCCCAGTCACAAGAGGCCTCCAGGATGCCGCGCGGCACCGGCAATGCGCCCTGGATATGTCCGCTGGCGAATTCATCGGCCTCGCGGATGTCCACAATCAGCAGTTCAGGCTGGCTTTGCCGCATGGCATCGACATCCCAGGGCATCAGTTCCTGGACCTGGGGCAAGGCAGCGTTAATCAGCTGGGCAAAGGTGGCGTGTGACATGGTCGGTCTCTGTTGAGTTAAATCGGCAATGCGCAATTGTGCCGCCATGAGCAAAACCGCGATCATTCGCAGTGTTTTATATGAAAAAACAGCCTTTAGCCCTTATGCAGCATGCGCTAACAGTTATAGTTAAAATAGCAATCCGCGCCCACCAGCCGGCCTTGTCATGCCGCGTTGAGCTGCTGCTCCAGGGCGTGCAGCACCTGGTAACACGGCAGCACACTCGCCACACTGCTGTTGGGCTGGCGGCCCTCTGCGATGGCGGCAAAAAACTCGCGGTCCTGCAGTTCGATGCCGTTCATGCTGACAGCCACGCCAGACACGTCAATCTTTTCTTCCTTGCCGGTAGCTGCGCCTGTGTTACCCGACTGTGCGAGAGGGGCTGGCCGGTGCGCCACAAGGCGAGCGCTGATCGCTGCGTGAAATGGCAATTGATGCACAGTGTGGTCCAAGAGTCTGGCTGGGCGATGTAACTGACTTATGCAGCAGACACCAATTTTCTTTAACATCTTTGGCCACATGGCTCAAGCGCTGATGCCCTGGTCGGCTTTTTCGAGCTTCTAACCCTCTGCCTATGCACTCCAATGCTGACGCTCCCGTCATTCCGAAAGCCGTTGCGCAAGGTCTGATTGCACGCCAGCCGATTCTGGATGTGAATCGCAAAGAGGTTGCTTACGAGTTGTTTGACGGCTCTACGGCACCCAATGCCTATGACGTTGAAAGCGATATTTTTCTATCGTTCAGCGCTATGAACCATATTGGCGAAGATATGCTGCCGGGACCGATGCTTATTTTTATCAACCGTACACATCAAAGTCTGATTTGGGCCAACAACCTGGTGAATGTCGCTTGATGGTGCCGTTGCCATGCATGAAATCAACGCAATGGGCGCATGCGCCATTTCATTGAATGGTGGCAAATTGCGCCTCGGTGAGCGCACCATCAGCGATTGGGCTCGCGCTGCTGGTGGCGGCATCACTGACTTTCAGGCGATACAGATTCGCTCAGGGGTTGAAACGCCACTGGCATCAGGGCGCATCAGTACCGCCACACGGGGCGGATTGCCAAATTGAGCTAGGCATCGTGTAACTTGCTCAAAAACGCTGTCAAGAGACGGCAGAGAGACGGTGGCTTTATACGATTTGCGGCACCCATCACACCACCAGGAGCCATCATGCCATTCACATCGTCCAATAGGTTGCCGCCTGTGCAAGTTCAAGCCACGCTGTCAGAAGTCGTTTTTGTCCTTAACGATATTGGCGACTGGCAGTCGTTATTCGTATCTGTCAGCCAAGGTAGGCAGGCTGTATTGCTCGACAGCCAAGCGGATTCACTGGAACAGATTGCCAGCTATCTTTCGGGTACCCCACCATGGAAGGCCATTCATATCGTCAGTCATGGCGCTCCAGGGGAACTCAAGCTTGGCGTCACAACCCTTAACCAACGCAAGCTGGGCCTATATGCACCAGCACTCGACGTGCTCAAGAATTCTCTGGCTCCGGGTGGAGAAGTTTTCTTGTATGGGTGCGAGGTGGCGAAAACCGATTTGGGCAAGCAGTGGGTTGAAGAACTTGCTTGTCGGATCAACGCGCCAGTATCTGCGTCGGTCAACGCGACGGGTCATGGTGATCTGGGTGGTGATTGGGACCTGGCCTACTGTGCATATGGCGGGTCTGCCCCAATAAAGTGCGGCGGGGACGCTACACG
>JAIFMT010000034.1 GCA_020048295.1 Rhodoferax sp. | reverse complement strand
GCACGGCTTGCCCCGATTTTTGAGCTAGGGTAATTGGGTCAGCGTCGAACTATTTCCAGCCAAAAGAAAACGGCCAACAGAAAATTGGGGAAATGCATTGAAGATGCCTGAGCCAGTCACGCTGGAGCCTAGATCAGCGCTACCAGTCCACGCCGCTCAATCACCGACAACAGTCGTAGCGCCATACCGGTGGATTTTTTTCACCGTTTTCCCACTTTTGCACGGTCGAGATGCTGGCATTCAGATAGGCGGCAAACACGCCCTGGCTCAGCTGCAGTTGCTGTGCACGCTCCGCCAAGGTGATGGGCCAGTTCAGGCTGAACTTGTCCCACTTGCCCCGCAGCCGATCACTGACCCGCGATTGCGCGATGCCGAACCGCTCAGCCGCTTGTGCCTGAGTCCAACCCTCCGTTTGCACCAGCACCCGCAGCCGCGCCATCAGATCAGCATGCAGGTCCATGACGGCCGCCTCGCCAGGGTCGAAGCCCAGGTCGGTAAACACGTTACCGCTGGACGCAGTGACCATGACTCACACTCCAACCAGTTTGTACCGCTTTGCCGCCAGTTCAATGTCAGCCTGGGCCGTCTTTTGTGTGGTTTTCTGCAAGCAGTGCAGTACATAGACCGCCTCGGCGTGCTTTGCGACATAAATCACGCGCCACTGGCCACCCACCTTGATTCGCACCTCGTAGGCACCAGCACCAACCGTGGCCATGGGCTTAAAGGCGCTGGGCATCGCGCCGGCCTGCAGTTGCCACAACTCAAACCCGGCCAGTTTTCTTGCAGCTTCTGGAAAGTCCGCCAGATCAGCCAAGCTTCAAGAGGTGATGGGGGTCAAACTATTCCCGGCGCAACCAGTTTGGCAAATTGCACGACCAGAGCTGCAGGCAATTGAGTCACATTGTTGTCGGCATCACCGATCAGGACAATGCCAGAAGATCCACATGAGAAATCAGGCGCTAGCCCAAATCCATAAAGCGCTGAATGCTATCAACTTAATCTCTGCACCAAGCACTCACCACTTGACCCGCGCCATGTAGTCCAGCACCGTTTTGCCACCAGCTGGCACGTTGACGTTCCAGCTGTTGGCGCGCGCGCTGTCCTTGTTGCCCTTGAGGGACTCTTGCACAATTTCCCAGTCGCCAGGCATGGGTTCAACCACCCGCACAGTCACTGCTTCGTCCTTGGCGTTGCGCACCTCGATCCGGTAAGCGGTCTCGATCAGGTTGTCGGCCAGTTTGCGGTAGCTGGTCTGCTTGCGCTCCGCGGTGATGTCAAACGCCTCGCCGAGTTTCAAACGGATGGTCTCATTCTTGGCGGTGTGCGTGATCTGGTCTTCGCCGACAAACTGCGCTGCGCCCTTGCTGTCTTTGGCATACACCCGCACCACGCCGGCCGGCAAGGGCTTGCCCAGTTGCGCGCCCTTGTTGTCAAAGCTGATGAACACCTGCGGCTTGAGCTTCTGGCCCAAGTCACCGTAGCGCTCGCGGTAGTAGTACTCGGCACCGGGCAGCACGTATTCGCGCGTCACGGCAATGTCGCTGACTGAGAGCAGCGCCAGCTGCTTGGTCTGGTTGTCGGCCACCGAGGTCGGACGGTCAAAGCTGTACAGGTGGTAGTCCATCAGCGACTCTTCGGCCACCGGTGAGGCCGCCTTGGCGCGCGGTGCGGGTGCTGCCATGTAGGCCATGGCAACGGGCTGAAGACGCACGCGGTTCACGCTGCCGGCCACCAGTTGCAAGGTGGCATCGGTGTAGGTGCTGCCGCTGTGGTTGGTCAGCGTGACCCAGCCCGACAGGTTCATGTGTTTGCCGTCGGCCGACAGGTTGCACACATAGTCAGACTTCCAGGACAGCCCGCCCGTCAGGTAAGACAGTTCCAGCGACTGCTCGCCACCCGCGGCGTCCAGCAGCACCGACAAGGTCGGGCGGTCGCGCAGGTTGGGCGGCACGCTGTCAAACACGATGCGCCCGGGCGCGCCGGTTTCAATGCGGTTGGCAAAGCGCAGCACGGTGCCACCATTGGTGGCCAGCACCGTGGCTTTTTCACTGGTCTCGGTGCCGTTGGTGGGGTGGCTGCGCAGCACGGTCACTTCGCGCCCGACGTATTTCTCAAGCAGCTTGGCTGGGGTCAGCAGGTCAAAATCAAAGTTTTGCTCGACCAGTGTGATCGGTGGGCCGCTGGCCGCACGCAACAGTGCGGTCTCGGGGCGCATCTTGGCCGACACCTCGCGCAGGCTCAGCCACGAGGGTCCGGCGGGCAGGTTGACACTGCGCTGCTCCTTGACCAGCGCCAGGTCATCGTTATAGACCGTGATGGCCATGCTCTGGCGTTGCGCCGCGCCCGACACCAGCGTGGGCGGCGGTTCGGCAAGGGCCGCGCCATGCAGGATCAGCACTGCCGTCAAGCTGTAAAGGTGTTTCATGGTTTGCCTCAGGATAGGTGAGGTTGCAAGCATAACCAAAGCGGCGCGGGTGATATTCTTCGCGCCTGCCATCCAACCTGCCCAGCCACACCATGCCTGACCACCCCGACTCCCTCAGCCCTAAGGACACCGAAGGCAAGAATGGCGTGCAGTCGCTGGAGATTGGCATGACCATCCTGCGCGCCATCAGCAGCGGCCACCGGGCGATGATGCTCAAGGACATTGCAGCGGCGGTGGACATGCCGGCCTCCAAGGTGCACCGCTACATCGTCAGCCTGGTGCGCACGGGCCTGGTCGAGCAGGACCCGGCCACCTCGCGCTACGACCTGGGGCCATTTGCGCTGAGCCTGGGGCTGGTCGCGGTGGAGCGGCTGGACCGCGTGAAACTGGGGCTGGCCAGCATTGCCGAACTGCGCGACGAGATCAACCAGACCACCGCGCTGGCGGTGTGGAGCGACAACGGCCCGGTCATCATCCGCTCGGTGCGGCCGTACCGGCCCATCACGGTGAACGTGGTGACCGGCAGCGCCCTGCACCTGCTGACCTCAGCCAGCGGCCGGGTGTTTGCCGCCCACCTGCCGCGCGCGCTGACGCAGGAGCGCATTGCGCACGAGCAAAAGACGATGGCTTTGCCGCCCGAGCTGACCACGTCCGAAGGCGTGCAAGCCATGCTGGCGCAGGTGGCAAGCGCTGGCGTCGCCACGGTCACCGACTACCATCTGGTGCCCGGGGTGGCAGCGGCTGCGGCGCCGGTGTTCAACTTCAAGCATGAAGTCACTTTTTCCCTGCTGGCCATCGGGGTCAAGGGGATGATTGACTTGTCGATGGACGGGCCGGTGGTACTGGCGCTCAAGCGCGCCGCGCAACACTTGTCGCTGCGCCTGGGTCATGCGGATGCACCTTGAGCGCCCACAGACTGACGACAAAGCGGGCAGATGACACCCCATTTCTCCAAATAGCAATTGACAGAATCAATTCCTTATTTCAGAATCCAGCCCTCAAACAACAGTCCGTCAGTGCCACTGTGCGGACAACAGGAGACCAAAGCATGTTGATGTGGTGGACCCGCCCCGAGATGGCGGCATTGGTGACGCAAGGCCTCTGATGCTGGCCGAGTTTTTGCAGTTTTTGTTTTCCGGCATCACCGTCGGCGCCACTTACGCACTGGCGGCTTTGGGTTTTACGCTGATTTACAACGCCAGCAACGTCATCAACTTTGCCCAGGGTGAATTCATCATGCTCGGCGGCATGCTGGCGGTGTTTTTTAGCCAGGGCGGCATGCCGTTGCCGCTGGCATTGGTGCTGGCTATTGCGCTGCCCGCGCTGGTGGGCATCCTGGTGGACAAACTGGCCATCGAGCCGGTCAAAGGGGCTGAATCGGTCACACTGATCATCATCACCATTGGCGCTTCGCTGGTGATTCGCGGGCTGGTCCAGGTCTGGCTGGGTAAGAACAGCTTCAGTTTGCCGGCGTTTTCGGGCGACGCGCCGCTGCATTTTCTGGGTGCCACGCTGATGCCGCAAAGCCTGTGGGTGCTGGGGGTGACCGCGCTGGTGGTGCTGGCGCTGTGGTATTTCTTCAAGCGCACGCTGCACGGCAAGGCGATGCTGGCCACCTCGCACAACCGGCTCGCCGCTGAACTGGTGGGCATCAACACCGACGGTGTGCTGCTGCTGAGCTTTGCCCTGTCGGCCGCACTCGGCGCTTTGGGCGGCATTCTGGTGACCCCGATCACGCTCACCTCGTACGACGTGGGCATCATGCTCGGCCTGAAAGGTTTTGTGGCTGCCGTGGTGGGCGGGCTGGGCAATGGCATGGGTGCCGTGGTGGGCGGCTTGCTGGTGGGCATTCTGGAGGCCATGGGCGCGGGTTACATCTCGTCGTCGTACAAGGACGCGATGCCGTTCGTGCTGATTCTGCTAATCTTGTTTTTCATGCCGCGCGGCCTGTTTGGCGGCAAGTCCACCGACCGGGTTTGACACACCATGCGCAAGAACCCGTTTGTCGGCCTGTACCTGATCATGGCGCTGCTGCTGGCGCTGCCGTGGCTACTGCCCAACCCGTTTTATGTTGATCTGGCCATCCGCATGATCATCAACGCGGTCATCGTGCTGGGACTGAACCTGCTGATTGGCTTTGCCGGACAGATCAGCCTGGGGCACGCTGGTTTTCTGGGCATCGGCGCCTATGCCAGCGCGGTGCTGCCGGCGCATTTTGGCTGGCATCCGCTGCTGGCCATGGCAGCGGGCATGGTGGCCGCGGCGGCCCTGGCGGCGCTGGTGGCACGGCCCATTTTCAAACTCAAGGGCCACTACCTGGCGATGGCCACGCTGGGCCTGGGCATCATCATCAACATCACCGTGCGCAATGAGGCGGCGCTGACCGGTGGCCCGGACGGCATGCCGGTGGATGCGATGCGTTTTGCCGGATTTGAGATATCGGGCGACAAGTATTGGTACTGGATTTGTGCCTTCATCCTGTGCTTGAGCGTCTGGTCCTCGCTGAACCTGATCGACTCGCCGTTTGGCCGCGCCTTGCGTGCGCTGCATGGCAGCGAGGTCGCCTCCCGGGTGGTGGGCGTGGATGTGGTGCGCTACAAGGTTGCCATCTTCGTGCTCTCGGCCGGGTTTGCCAGCTTCATGGGCAGCATCACCGCACACTACGTCGGCTTTGTCACGCCCAACCTGGCCGACTTCTTCCACTCGATTGAACTCGTCACCATGGTGGTGGTGGGCGGCATGGCGTCGGTGTATGGCTCGGTGGTGGGTGCCGTGCTGCTTACTGCCCTGCCGCAGGCATTGACCGCGCTGGAAGGCTGGGAAACCGTGGCCTTTGGCGCGATTTTGATGCTGTGCATGATCTTTTTGCCCAAGGGGCTGGTGCCCACGCTGGCGGCGCGCTTTGGCCGGGGGGCGGATTGATGGCGCTGCTCGATGTCAAAGACCTCAGCATTCACTTTGGCGGTGTCAAGGCGGTGCAAAACGTCAGTTTCTCGATCGATGCGGGCATTGTCTATGCCGTGATCGGCCCCAACGGCGCAGGCAAGACCACACTGTTCAACCTGATCACCGGCATTTACACACCCACCAGCGGCAGCATCGTGCTGGACGGTGAATCCATCGTTGGCAAGTCGCCCGACGCGTTGGCGCGCCGGGGCGTGGCGCGCACCTTCCAGAACCTGCAAATCTGCATGAATATGAGCGCGGTCGAGAACGTGATGGTCGGCGCGCACCTGCGGCTGGACCGCAACCTGCTCAAAGCCTGCCTGCGTTGGCCGGCCCTGCGTCGGCGTGACCGCGAACTGCACGCGCAGGCTTGCGACTTGATGCGTTTTGTCGGGCTGGAGGCGTTTGTCAACGCCAACGCCGATGCCATGCCTTATGGCGCGCTCAAGCGGCTGGAAATTGCCCGCGCCCTGGCGATGCAGCCGCGCCTGATCTTTCTGGACGAGCCCGCTGCCACTCGGGCGTGACGGTGGTGCTGGTCGAGCACGACATGAAAATGGTGATGAACCTGTCTGACCGCATTCTGGTGCTGGACTACGGCAAAAAACTCACCGAAGGCAACGCCATCGACGTGCGCAACAACCCCGACGTGATTGCCGCCTATCTGGGCGCACACGCCTGAAAGCCCCGCCCATGGACGCACTGCGCATCATCAGCGAAGAACACAACAACCTGTGGCGGCTGGCCACCACCGTCGATCAGCTCGCCGGCGAGATGGAAACCCGGGTCAACGCTGGCACGCAGCCTGACGAGGCGATTGACACCGCGTTTTTCAGTTCGGTGCTGGACTACATCGAGCAGTTTGTCGAACGCTCACACCACCCCAAAGAAGACGATTACCTGTTTCGCCTGCTGCGCCTGCGCCACCCGGATGCGGGTGCCACGCTCAATATCCTGCAAGCCGACCACCACGGTGGGCTGGCCAGGCTTACCCGCTTGCGCCAGAGCATGAGCGACGCGGCCCTGGGCGCATTGCCCGTGGCCGAGCTGGCCCGCCAGTTGCGCACCTACACGGCGGCGATGAAGACGCACATCCTCACCGAGGAAAAAGAAGTCATGCCGCTGGCGCGCAAGGCGCTGCGCCAGGAAGACTGGCTGGAGATCAACCGCGCTTTTCACGACAACAGCGACCCGCTGTTTGGCGAGGCGGCGCAGGCCGAATTCCGCGCGCTGTACCACCGCATCGTCAGCCTGGCCCCCGAGTCGGTGGGGCTGGGCGGACACAGCGCCGGTCATTTGCCAGCCAGGGCAGTGGTGCAGGAGGCCGAGGTGCTGCTGCGTGTGACGGGCATGGAGAGCTGCTATGGCCGCATCAAGGCGCTCAAGGGCATCTCGCTGGAGGTGCGCCGTGGCGAGACTGTGGCGCTGGTGGGGGCCAATGGCGCGGGTAAAACCACGTTTTTGCGCACCCTCTCGGGCGTGCAGCCGATGAGCGCGGGCAGCATCCACTTTGACGGCGACGACATCAGCACCTTGCGCTCTGACAAGCGCATGCGCCGCGGCATTTGCCAAAGCCCCGAAGGGCGGCAGGTGTTTGGCCCGCTGTCGATTGAAGACAACCTGCGCCTGGGTGCCTACACCCAGCCACGCCATCATGTGCAGGCTGATCTGGAGAAGATTTTTGCCATGTTCCCGATCCTGCAGGAAAAGCGCGCCCTGCCTGCGGGCACCCTGTCGGGCGGCCAGCAGCAGATGCTGGCGATTGGCCGTGCGCTGATGGGGCGGCCCAGCCTGCTGCTGCTCGACGAGCCCTCGATGGGACTGGCACCGCTGCTGGTGCAGGAGGTGTTTGAGGTGATCAAGACGCTGAAAAGCCAGGGCATGACGATTTTGCTGGTGGAGCAAAACGCGCTGGCCGCGCTGGACATTGCCGACCGTGGCTATGTGCTGGAAACCGGCAGCGTCACCCTCACGGGCACCGGGCAGGAACTCATCAACAACGAACAGGTGCGCGCAGCCTACCTGGGGATGTAATTTAAACAAGGAACAACATGACCAAAAAATTCGCCTCCCAAGCCGACCTCGAGGTCAAGAAGACCACCTTTGCGCAACTCTCCGAGCATTGCTGGGCCTATACCGCCGA
Source organism: Rhodoferax sp. (assembly GCA_020048295.1). The sequence continues at coordinate 490 of JAIFMT010000034.1, read as the reverse complement.
GGGCGACCCCAACACCGGTGTCATCATCACCGACGATGCCGTGCTGATTTGTGACGCACTGGCCACGCCGGTGATGGCACAAAGCCTGATTGCCGAGATCCGCCACATCACCGACAAACCCATCAAGTACGTGGTGTTGTCGCACTATCACGCGGTGCGCGTGCTCGGCGCTTCAGGCTACAAGGCCGCTGGCATGCAGGAGATCATCGCCAGCCAGGGCACTTACGAGATGATCGTCGAGCGCGGCGCACAAGACATGCAAAGCGAGTACGAGCGCTTTCCGCGCCTGTTCAACGCCTTTGACTCGATCCCCGGCCTGACTTGGCCAACGCTCGTTTTTCAAGAGCAGCTCACGCTTTACCTGTCTGGGCTAGAGGTCAAAATCATGCATGTCGGCGCGGGCCATACCAAGGGCGACACGGTGGTCTGGGTGCCGTCGGAGAAAGTGTTGTTCTCGGGTGACCTGCTGGAAGCCGACGCTGCCTGCTAC
>JAIFMT010000156.1 GCA_020048295.1 Rhodoferax sp. | reverse complement strand
GATCTGGCACGCCGCCAGCCTGCGCGATGCCGGCCGCCCCTGTCTGAAGGAAGCTGCCATGGCCAAGCTGTTTGCCAGCGAAATGGCTGAAAAGGTTTGCAGTGCCGCTATCCAGACGCTGGGCGGCTATGGTTATGTGAGCGACTTTCCGCTGGAGCGGATTTACCGAGACGTGCGCGTGTGCCAAATTTACGAAGGCACCTCCGACGTGCAGAAAATCATCATCCAGCGAGCGCTCGGGTGAGTGACGGGGCACTACAGCTTGGCTTGCCGGCAAGCATCAGCGTGCTGGAGCGTGGCTGGCTGTCTTCCAACAACATCCTGATTCAAGGCGCGGACAACACCACCCTCATCGACAGCGGCTATGGCACCCATGCAGCGCAAACGCTGGCGCTGGTCAAGGCTCGATTGCAGAACCGCCCGCTGGATACGTTGCTCAACACCCACCTGCACAGCGACCACTGCGGCGGCAATGCCGCACTGCAGGCGGCCTACCCTCAAGCGCAAACGCTGATTCCTGGCGGCCAAGCCCACTGGGTGCGTGAGTGGAACGTGGATGTGTTGGGCTTCGTGCCGACCGGGCAAATCTGCCCGCGCTTTGCCTTTGACGGCTTGCTGCAACCGGGTACCGAGCTGTTGTTGGGCGACTCGATGTGGCAGGGGCATGCCGCGCCAGGGCATGACCCGCATTCGATCATTTTGTTTGAACCAGCCAGCCGCCTGCTGGTGTCGGCCGATGCGTTGTGGCAGCGCGGTTTTGGCGTGGTGTTTCCTGAGCTCGACGGCAAGGACGCATTTGACGAAGTGGCCGACACACTGGATTTGATTGAGTCACTCAACCCGGCCATGGTCATTCCCGGGCACGGCCAGCCGTTTATCGACATCGCACCCGCGTTGGCCATTGCTCGCCAACGACTGAATGGTTTTGTAGCAAGCCCGCAACGCCACCTGCAGCATGCGGCAAAAGTGCTGCTCAAATTCAAACTGCTGGATGCCCAGCGCCTGACGCAAGCCGAGTTGACGCTATGGGCAAAAAGCACACCTTATCTGCAGCGTATGGTGGAACAGTTGTTTGCCGACCTGCCGTTTGAGCAAAGCCTGGACAAACTGGTGCAGGATTTGGTCAAGGCTGGCGTTGCCAACTGGAACAGCGGCTTGCTGGAAAATGCCTGACAGGCGAACCAGCCCTTAGCCGTTGAGCTCATCCGCCCGCTCTTGCGCGGCTTCAAAGTCGAGGTCGCCGCTGTAGATGGCGCGGCCGCAAATCACGCCTTCAACGCCCTCGCCTTCCACCTCGCACAGGGCTTCGATGTCGGCCATGTTGGACAGGCCACCGGAGGCGATCACCGGGATGGTGAGGGCCTGGGCCAGACGCACGGTGGCTTCGATGTTGATGCCGCTGAGCATGCCATCGCGGCCGATGTCGGTGTAGATGATCGACTCGACGCCGAAGTCTTCAAACTTTTTGCCCAGATCAACCACATCATGGCGCGTCAGCTTGCTCCAGCCATCAGTAGCCACCTTGCCGTCCTTGGCATCGAGGCCGACGATGATGTGGCCGCCAAATGCGGTGCAGGCATCTTGCAAAAAGCCGGGGTTGCGCACTGCGGCGGTGCCGATGATGACGTAGCGCAGGCCGGCATCGAGATAGCGCTCGATGGTGTCAAGGTCGCGAATGCCGCCACCGAGCTGCACATCGACCTCGCTGCCCACGTCCTTGAGAATCTTGCGGATGGCGGCCTCGTTTTTTGGATGCCCGGCAAACGCGCCATTCAGATCGACCAGATGCAGCCGCCGCGCGCCCTTGTCCACCCAGTTGCGCGCCATCAGCGCGGGCTCTTCGCTGAAGATGGTGGCAAGTGCCATGTCGCCTTGTTGCAGGCGCACACAATGACCGTCTTTGAGATCAATCGCAGGAATTAACAGCATGATGCTTGAGGCTGGAGATGAAAAGGATTAGGCAGGATCAGGCCGCGAGGGCAGGGCGAACAGGGATGCAGGACAAGGCGATGCACAGGCAGCAGGTGTTGCCGGGGCGGGAAGAGCGATGCGTATTCATCGATAGAGACGCTTGATAACCATGCAAGGCCGATGGAAGTCAGGGGTTCCAGTGGAGAAAGTTGCGGTAGAGGGCCAAACCGTGCCCGGCACTCTTCTCGGGGTGGAATTGGGTAGCAAAAATATTATCACGCGCAATGGCAGAACTGAAACGCTGTCCATAGTCAGTCTGGCCTGCACTGTGGCGCGCATCTGACGGTTTGGCGTAAAAACTGTGCACAAAATAGAAATAACTGCCGTCAGGCACGTCGCCCCAGATCGGATGCGCGTTTTGCCAAACCTGGTTCCAGCCCATTTGCGGCACCTTGTAGCGGCTGCCGTCGGGCTGCAACTGGCCTGCCAGCTCGAATTTGATGACCTCACCGTGAATCAGGCCCAGGCCCGGCGTGTCACCCTCGGCGCTGTGGTCCAGCAGCATCTGCATGCCCACGCAAACCCCAAACAGTGGTTTGCTGGCCGCAGCTTCCAGCACTGATTGTTGCAAGCCCGATTCGCGCAGTTCGCGCATGCAGTCGGGCATGGCCCCCTGGCCGGGCAGCACGATGCGCTCGGCCGCGCGCACCACCTCGGGGTTGGCGGTGATCAGCACCTGATAACCGCTGCCTGCGGCGGCGGCCTGTACCGCTTGCGACACCGAACGCAGGTTGCCCATGCCGTAATCGACCACGGCAACGGTTTTTCCCGAGCCGCTATTTACTACATTTGTCATAGCTATCTACGCAATACCAGTATGGGCTAGCGGCTTATTTTTCATATAAACCTACAGACTTCCCTTGGTGGACGGAATTTGCCCGGTGGCGCGTGGGTCAAACTCAACCGCACTGCGCAGGGCGCGGGCAAAGGCCTTGAAGATGGATTCAACCTGGTGGTGCGCGTTGTTGCCTTTGAGGTTGTCAATGTGCAGCGTGACTTGCGCGTGGTTGACAAAGCCCTGAAAAAATTCATGCACCAGCTGGGTGTCAAAGCTACCAATCATGCCGGCCTTGAACGGTGCGTCCATCAGCAAACCGGGCCGGCCAGAAAAATCAATCACCACGCGGCTCAACGCTTCATCCAGCGGCACATAGGCATGGCCGTAGCGGCGAATGCCTTTTTTGTCGCCAACGGCCTGGCGCAGCGCCTGCCCCAGCGTGATGCCCACGTCTTCCACGGTGTGGTGGCCGTCGATGTGCAGGTCGCCTTCGGCATCAATGTCGAGGTCGATCATGCCGTGGCGGGCAATCTGGTCGAGCATGTGGTCAAAAAAGCCAATGCCGGTGTGCAGCCGCGACTCGCCGCTGCCGTCGAGGTTGAGGCGCACCGTGACTTGCGTTTCAGCCGTGTTGCGGGCCAGTTCAGCGATGCGTGGGGCGCAGGTGCCCGGCACTTCGGGGAGTTCGGTCAAGGGGTAGTTGGTCATAGCGAGGCTTCCAGAGCGGCCAGCATCTGACGGTTTTCAGCAGCGGTGCCAATCGTCAGACGCAGGCAATTGTTAAGGAGAGGGTGCATTTTAGAAACGTTCTTGATCAGCACACCCTGGGCTTTCATGCCTTCAAAGGTCTTGTCTGCGTCGGGCACGCGCAGCAAAATCATGTTGGCTTCGCTGGGGAAAGCCTGCACGCCGGCAAGTGGCTTCAGTGCCTCGAAAACAAGAGCACGCTGCGCAATCACATCAAGCGCTTGCGCCTTGAAAGCCTCTTCATGTTCCAGCGCAAACAGCGCCGCTTCGCAGTTCAGCACGCTGACGTTGTAAGGCGGGCGTACCTTGTCAATCTGGGCAATCAGCGGCTGTGGGCCGCACAGGTAGCCCAGGCGAACACCGGCCAGGCCAAACTTGCTCAGGGTGCGCAGCAGCAGCACATGGGTGTGCTGGCTCAGGCGGTCGATGTAGCTTTTGGCGGCAAACGGCTGGTAAGCCTCGTCGATGACCACCAGGCCACCGTGTTCGCCGGCGGCTTCAATCACGGCTTGCATGGCGGCATCACGCCACAAATTGGCAGTTGGGTTGTTGGGGTAGGCCAGGTAGGTCAGCGCCGGCTGGTGCTGCCGGATGGCCGCCAGCATGGCGGGCACGTCGAGTTCAAAGTCAGCCGTCAAGGGCACGCCAACAAAATCCAGCCCCTGCAGCTGCGCGCTCATGGCGTACATCACAAAACCCGGCAGCGGCGCCAGCACGCTGGCTTTTGGGTTGCCGCGGGCGGCATCGGGCGGCAGCGCACAGGCCAGCGCCAGCAGGCTGATCAGCTCGTCGGAGCCATTGCCCAGCATCAGATCAAAGCCGTCGGGCAACTGCGCATGGCTGGCCAAAGCGCGGCGCAAGTCGTTGATGCGACCGGCCGGGTAGCGGTTGAGCGCCAGCGCGCCCAGCCGCTGACCGAGGGCTTGCTGCAACTCGGGCGACAGCCGGTGCGGGTTTTCCATGGCATCAAGCTTGACCATGCCACTGGCGTTTTGGACAACATAAGCGTGCATGGCTTGCACGTCAGGGCGGATGCGGTTGAGAATGCGGGGGGTAATGGCGGCGGGCAAAGAGGTCATGAAAAAGGTGTCGCTGTGGCGCACTGATCTTACCGTGCCTTGGGCCGCCTCCAGCGTTGATGCAGGCGGCTGCGTGCAGCCCGGCATTGCGGTGGCCATGCGTTAAATGCACAATGGGTCCGCACCCATCACCAACCAGGAGAACACGTAAATGCGCAGACGAGACATGATGCAAACAGGCTTGGCATGGGCGGGCCTGGCCCTGGCACCGGTGGCCACCGTGTGGGCCGCCCGCGACGACCGTGGCTACAAAATACAGCGTGCCACCTATGGCACCGACCGGCGCAGCGTGGATGTTACCCAGCGCATGCTTGAGCTGGCCCGCCGCGATGAACGCTTCATGCTCAAGAACCAGGTTTTTGGCGTGGACCCAGACAACAAGCGGGTCAAAACCCTGAGAATCATCGCCACCGACTCCAGGGGTCTTACCCGCGTCTTTGAATTCACCGAGGGCAGCTGGGTTGACGGCGCACAGTTCAGCGGCTGGGAGCCACGCGCCGATGGCGAGACGCAACCTAGCCGTCCCTCGAACCAGAACAGCAGCAACTGGGAGCCGGGCAACCGTGACGAATACCGGATTCTTCGCGCCCAATACGGCACGGCCGAGCGCCATATTGATGTCACCCGGCGGCTGCGGGAACTGGCGGCCAAGGATGTGCGTTTTCTGCTGCGCAACGAAACCTTTGGCACCGACCCGCATCCGGGTCGCCCCAAGGTGCTGCGCATATATGCCCGCAACCGCGATGGGCAAACGCGCACGTTTGAATACGCCGAAAGCAGTTGGGTGGACGGCTCCGCGTTCAGCGGCTGGGGCGCGGGCAACTGGGGCCACGACGGCGAGCGGGGTGGCTGGGACGACAGCCCACCCAGCGGCTATGGCGACGATGGCTTGCGCATTGTGTTTGCTGACTACGGCGCAGACAACCGGCGCATGGACATCACCGAGCGACTGCGCCAGCAAGTTCAAAACGGGCGCTTGAACGTCAAGGTCAGCAACAGCATGGCCGGTGGAGACCCCGCCGATGGCAGCCCGAAACAGCTGCGCATCACCTACAGCGTGAATGGCCGTGAGCGGCACCGGGTATGGAATGAGGGCGATTTGCTGTCGCTGCCCTGACTGCCACGGATAGACAGCCACCCCGAAGCATGAAAATGGCTGTCATTGCGGACTTGATCCGCAATCCATGCCCGCACTTCATGAATCCCGGGTCAAGCCTGGGATGAGTGCGCCCGATGTTTTTCACGTTACCGATTGAGTCGCATCTCTGCGGCGCGCGCGTGGGCTTGCAGGCCCTCGCCGTGCGCCAGCACGGAGGCGATCTGGCCCAGGGTTTGCGCCCCGGCCTGGCTGACTTCAATCAGGCTGCTGCGTTTTTGAAAGTCATACACCCCCAGTGGCGAGCTGAAGCGCGCGGTGCCGCTGGTGGGTAGCACATGGTTGG
>JAIFMT010000076.1 GCA_020048295.1 Rhodoferax sp. | reverse complement strand
TGTCGGGCGCGCCCAGTGGCCACCCAGCGGCTGGCAAACAGCTGGCTACCGGGCCAATAGGTCCGCATGACCGGTGCGGCCTGACGCCGCAGGGTCAACTTGTGTTTCATGGTGGCGACCAGAATCGCGGCCACCAGGTCAGCGGGCATGCCGTTGACGGTGGCTGGCTCGGGAACTTGCGCCCCCACCGCAGCGTCGGCCACGGCCGCAATGCGTTCGGCTTGCGCATGGGCGTCAACAAGCCCCACAACAATCCGAGCAGGGCAAACACCAGTCCCATCCCGAGCACGGTCATTTGCAGACCCCAGGCCAAGTTTTCCATGTGAGTCCCTTGTTGAATCAGACCGGGCAAAGGCCATGCTTCTTGGGCGGATTCTGCTGAATCTTGGTGCGCAGAATCTCCAGTGCGCGCGCCAGGCGCGGTCGGGTTTCGCGCGGCTCAATCACCTCGTCAATCTGCCCCACGTCGGCGGCGCGGTAGGGATTAAAGAACTTGTCGCGGTATTCGGTCATCAGCTCTTTCTCGCGGGCGGCCGGGTCAGCGGCACCTCTGATCTCTTCCCGAAACAGCACGTTCACCGCCGCCCCGGCCCCCATCACCGCGATTTGCGCCGATGGCCAGGCAAAGGTGATGTCGTTGCGCATCTGCTTGGAACCCATGGCCACATAGGCACCGCCCATCGCCTTGCGCGTGACGATGGAGATTTTGGGCACCGTGGCTTCGCAGTAGGCGTAAATGATCTTGGCCCCGTGGCGGATGATGCCGCTGTACTCCTGCGCGGTACCGGGCAGGAAACCCGGGCAATCGACAAAGGTCACGATCGGCACATTGAAGGCATCGCACACCCGGATAAAGCGCGCAATCTTGTCGCTGGCATCAATGTTGAGCGCCCCCGACATGAACGCCGGCTGGTTGGCCACTACGCCAATCGAATAGCCATCCAGCCGGGCAAAGCCAATCACCGCGTTGGCGGCGTAATCGGCCTGGATTTCAAAGAAACTGTCCTGGTCAAAAACAGCCTCGATGGCATCGCGGATGTCGTATGGATTGTTTTCACCGTCCGGAATCAGCGCGTTGAGCGACTCGTCCATGCGGTTCACCGAGTCTTCCGGGGTGATCTGCGGCGGCTCCTCGTTGTTGTTTTGCGGCAGATAGCTCAGCAGCAGCTTGGTCATGGCCAGGCCTTCAAGCTCGGTTTCGGCGGACAGATGCGCCACGCCGCTGCGGCTGGTGTGCACCTCGGCACCGCCCAAATCTTGCGCGCTGACCTGTTCACCGGTAACGGCCTTGATGACATCGGGGCCGGTGAGAAACATATAGCTTTCGCCGGCCATGATGACAAAGTCAGTCAGCGCAGGCGAATACACGGCACCGCCGGCGCACGGCCCCAAAATGACTGAAATCTGCGGAATCACGCCCGAGGCCATCACATTGCGCACAAACACCTCGCCGTAGGCGGCCAGGCTGCGCACGCCTTCCTGGATGCGCGCACCACCCGAGTCGTTCAGGCCGATCACCGGAATGCCTGACTCCAGCGCCATGTCCTGAATGCGGCTGATCTTTTGCGATTGGACTTCAGAAAACGAGCCGCCCATCACGGTAAAGTCCTGCGCAAACACGGCAACGCGACGCCCACTGACCTTGCCAAAACCAGTCACGATGCCGTCGCCGGGAAAGCGCTGCTGATCCAGCCCGAAGGCGCTGAAGTCATGTGTGGCCAGCGCACCAAATTCCTGGAACGAGCCCTCGTCAAGCAACACGGCCAGGCGCTCCCGGGCGGTCAGTTTGCCACGCTCATGCTGCTGGTCAATGCGCTTTTGGCCGCCACCCAGCACCGCTCGGCTGCGCATTTCGCGCAGTACTTCAAGATGCTTTTTTGTCTTTCCGCCCATCGACATGGCACGATTCCTCTGGTCGCCCGGCTCGTGAAGAAAGCATGAAAACCGGTGTGATATTGAACAAATTGCGAGCCAAAGTGTCGCACTCGAGCGCTTTGAACGCCACACCCCAGGACTCAAAATTAGCGAAATGGGCGCGTTATTCAGCGATATTCTGAGTTATGTCAAACAATTACGGAATAGTTCGTACATTTTACGCAGTAGTTTTTGGCTTCAGAGGGTGCACAGCCGTTAACGTAAAAATGCGCCACGAACTCTTCGGGCGCTTGACACACTATTCAAAAAGTTTGGGCAGCAAGGCCCTCACCTCGGCGATCTCGGATTGCAGTTCACGCACATTGGCATCGATCATTCTGCGGGCAAAGGTATCCAGCGTCAGGTGGGGCACGATGCGGTAGTCGCCCGGGGTGCAGGTCACCGGAAAGCCGAACACCAGACCTTCGGGCACCCCGTAAGCGCCGTCCGACACCACGCCCATGGTGCTCCACTCGCCTTGCGTGCCCTGCCACCAGTCGCGCATCTGGTCAATGGCGGCGTTGGCGGCGGAGGCTTCAGCATACAGCCCGCGTGCTTGCAGAATGGCTTGGCCGCGTTCACCCACCGCCGTCACACAGGTTTCGTGATTCCAGGTGGCATCGCCTGTGCGCTCGGTCAGGCTGCCGCCCTGGCCCACGACAAAGCGGTCGTCGGCAAACACGGTGGGTGAGTGATTGCCCCAGACGGCCAGGCGCTTCAGGCTGGCCAGCGGCTGCCCGCTCTGCTGCGCCAGCAGCGCCAGCGCCCGGTTGTGGTCCAGCCGCAGCAAGGCGGCAAAGTTGCGCGCCGGAACGCGGCCAAACCTGGCCGCTGCATGCAAGGCAACATACGCGTTGGTATTGCAGGGGTTGCCCACCACCAGCACCTTGCAGTCCGGGTCGGCAACCTGCCCAATGATGGCCCCTTGCACAGCCAATATCCTGGCGTTGTCGGCCAGCACCTCGAGTCGCGCCATATTCGGGCTGCGCGCGCGTGCGCTGACCAGCAGCGCGACTTGTGCAGCGTCAAATGCCTCCTGCGGGTCGTCGCAGACCCGCAAGCCCGCCAGCAGGGGAAAAGCACAGTCCAGCAACTCCATCTGCACGCCCTGCATCTTCTTCTTGGCGTGAGGCAAGTCAAACAGGGTCAGCGCGATGGGCTGGTGCGGGCCGAACATGTCGCCGCAGGCCATTCTGAACAACAAGGCATAAGCCACCCGTCCGGCAGCACCGGTGACGGTTACGCGAATCGGGGTCGGTTTCATCACTTCAGTGTACTCTGGCACTCCTTCATCATTCACACAAGGATTGACCCATGGATTTACCGCTTCACCAACTGTCCATGACGGTGCTGATGACCCCCGACACGGCCAATTTTTCTGGCAATGTGCATGGTGGCATCATCCTCAAACTGCTCGACCAGGTCGCCTACGCCTGCGCCAGCCGCTACGCCGGGCGCTATGTGGTCACACTCAGCGTGGACCAGGTGATGTTTCGCCAGCCGATTCACGTCGGCGAACTGGTCACCTTCTTGTCGTCGGTCAACCACACCGGCTCGTCATCGATGGAAATCGGAATCAAGGTGATTGCCGAAAACATCCGGGACCGGGTGGTGCGGCATGTAAACAGTTGCTTCTTCACCATGGTGGCGGTGGATGATGACAAGAAGCCCGCCGCTGTCACGCCGCTGCAGCCCGCCACGGCAGACGAAATCCGCCGCTACGCTGCTGCACAAGTGCGCAAGGAAATGCGCCGCGAGATGGAAAAACGCTTTACCGCGACCCGCACAATCGGGGCTTGAACGGCGGCCACATTTTTACATCAAATTAGCCTATAGCCCTTACGCTATAAGCGCTTACAGCTATTAAAACTGACAACCATTTGACCACCGAGACCGCCAAAGCCAGGTAAATCTCTTCTTATGCCGCTGCCTCAAGGCACCGAGCAACAGGTCGCTCTGTTTGATATAGCTGTTAGCGCTTTCCTGTCAAGGGCTAGAGCGTCCTGGGCATAGACATCGTCGGGAGCGTCTAAGATCGCACAAGGAAAACATCCAACACATCATCCAACACATCGTCATCGTGCAAATCCTTCTGGTGTCTGATCTGCATTACACGCTGCCCCAGCTTGACTGGGTGGTGCGTGTGGCGCCCTCGTTTGATCTGGTGGTGCTGGCAGGTGATTCCTTGGATATCAGCTCAGCAGTGTCGATTGACGCGCAATCGGTGGTCATTTTGCGTTATTTGTCGCTGTTGCAGGCGGCTGGCCGCGTGGTGATCAGTTCCGGCAATCATGATCTCACCGGGCCGGACGCGATGGGTGAGCAGTCGGCCCTGTGGCTGAGCCAGGCGCGTGCGCTGGGGGTGCCGACCGACGGTGACGCACTGCTGCTGGGCGACACCCTGATCACCATCTGCCCGTGGTGGGATGGCCCGGTGGGCCAGGCCGCCGTGCAAGCCCAACTGGCGGCCGACGCACTGCGCCGCCCGGCGCGCTGGATCTGGGTTTATCACTGGCCGCCAATGGGTTCACCTACCTGCTGGACCGGCCGACGTCACTATGGCGATGCCGACGTGGGTGGCTGGATCGACCAGTTCAAGCCCGACATGGTGCTGACAGGCCATGTGCACGAGCCGCCCTTCAAGCCTGACGGTGCCTGGGCTGATCGCATCGGCAACACCTGGGTTTTCAATGCGGGTCGCCAGATTGGCTCGGTACCGGCGCACATCGAAATTGACCTGGCAATGGGCTCGGCGTTGTGGCGCTCGATGATGGGTTCCGAGTCCTTGCAGCTGAGCGACCGCGAGCGCCCGCAGCGAAGCGTTTTTTGATCCAGGACGTGCCAAGCCTGGTTCAATAATCGGGGTTGGGGTCGCGCGCCGAGCCGGTGCGGGCCAGTGGCCCTTGCCGCTGGGCCAGCTCACGCAGCACATCAGACACCATGCTCAGCCCCGGCGCATCACCATACTGGTGCTTCAAGTCGGCCAAGTAGGTCGTGACAAAATTAAGCCGTTCCGCCAAACCCACGGCAACCAGTCGGCTGATGTCAGGATCGGTGGATAAAAACGCCTGGCCATCACTGGCGTGGCGCAGCACGCTGGGCGCTGTCGCGACGACCGTGGCGCCATGGGTGGTGCCGAGCAGGGCTGACATTTCGCCCACCATGGCACCGGGCTGGTTGATACCGTTGATCACAACATCTCCTTTGAGCACCTGCAGCGCACCGCTGACCAGCACCCACATGCCACCGGTGCTGCCGCCTTCGTGGACAATGACATCGCCGCTGGCAAAACGGACCTCGGGCAGATGTGCGGAAAGTGTGAGCATGTCTTTCATGCAAACATGGTAAACGCGAAACCGCCAAAAAGTCGGGCCTGTTGTTTGCGTTGCTGGCTGTTTGACCGGTGATCGTTGCGCATTCCCCTCATGCTGGCGATCAGCAACATCCTCTGGTACCTGGAACTTGCCCCATGATTCTTGAACTCACGGTCTTTTTGCTGTTTTGTGCCGCAGCGCTGGGCTGGGTGGCGCACCGGTTTCAGTTTCCGTACCCCATTGCGCTGGTCACCGGGGGTGCCATTCTGGGACTGATTCCGCGTCTGCCGCAGTTTCCATTCGATCCCCAGTTCATTTTGGTGCTGGTCCTGCCGCCAGTGTTGTACCAGGCAGCGCTGATGACGTCCTGGTCAGACTTCAAGGCGCACGTCAGACCAATTGGCCTGCTGTCGATCGGACTGGTCATTGCCACCACGCTGGCGGTGGGCGCAGCCCTCAAGCTACTGGTGCCAGAAGTGCCGTGGGCGGCGGCATTTGTACTTGGCGCGATCGTGTCGCCGCCCGATGCGGTGGCGGCCACCGCCATTCTTTCCAAACTCAATATTCCCCGGCGTGTGGTGACGGTGCTTGAGGGTGAGAGCCTGGTCAACGATGCGTCCGGGTTGGTGATTTACAAGTTTGCCGTGGCGGCGGTGCTGACCGGGGTGTTTTCTCTGCCGGGGGCTTTGACGCAATTTGCCGGCATTGCCATCGGTGGCATTGTGCTAGGCATCGGCATATCCCATGTTTTTATTGCCATTCACCGGCGCTTGGGCGATCCGTTCATTGAAATTCTGATCTCCTTACTGGTGCCTTATGCCACCTACATCGTGGCCGAGTCGCTGCATGCCTCGGGCGTGCTGGCCCTGGTGGCTGCGGGTCTGGTGCGAGGGCGTTATGCGCCTGAAATTGTCTCGGCGTCGATGCGCATCCTGGGTCGGCCCGCCTGGCAACTGGTGGTGTTCTTGCTCAACAGTCTGACCTTCATGCTGATCGGGTTGCAAATGTCGGCCATTCTCGACAAGCTATCGCTGTATTCCTCGCTGCAATTGCTGG
>JAIFMT010000048.1 GCA_020048295.1 Rhodoferax sp. | reverse complement strand
CACCCCAGAACGGCCAGGCGCGGTGATTGGGTCATGCGACCGGGCTTCGGGGTGAAAGGCGCGCGCCGGCAGTCGCGAGCGTGCTGAGGCTCGTATTTCGCGCGTGCTTTTACCCCGAAACCGCATGCGCATGACCCAGTCGCCGTGCCGGGTAGAAACGCAAGCATTGATTTCGAGAGACACCACACCCGTTTCAATCGCATCCAGATCACATCGCTGCCCAAGAGCCGGGCCGCCCATCGCGCGACAATCAGCGCTTTGGGTACATGGGGTGCAATCATGGCAATTGGCTGGCTGACGGTTCTGAAAATGGTGCCCTGGGGCGATGTGATTGAAAACGCGCCCAAGGTGGCCACGGGGGCCAAGAAGCTCTGGGATTCGGTGGGCAAAAAGCGCACACCGCAGGCCCCGGTGGCCTCCGGAACGGCGGTGGCGATCCTGCCGCCTGACGCACACGCCATGCAGGCGCAAATTGCCGAGCTGCAGGCGGCCCTGGCCGATTTGCATCAGCAAATGCTGCAGTCAAGTGAACTGATCGAGTCGCTGGCGGTGCAAAACACCCAGCTGATCGGGCGCATTGAGCTCAACCGCAAGCGGCTGCTGTGGCTGGCGCTGCTGGTGTTTGGCCTGGCCATCGGGCTGATGGTGAGCGTGCTGCGCTAGGCGCTAATCATGACCACTGACACCGGCTTCATGGTGTTGCATGGCAATCGCCTGGAAGACCTGCGCGACCTGCTGGTGCACTACCTCGTGGCGCATCCGCTGCCGGTGCTGCAGCCCGAGGTGATCCTGCTGCAAAGCAATGGCATGAAACACTGGCTGGAGCTGGCGCTGGCGGATGACGCGGCTTTGGGGATTTGCGCCGCCACCCGCATGGAGCTGCCCAGCGGCTACCTGTGGCAGATGTACCGTGCCGTGCTGGGCGCGGATGCTGTGCCAGCGCACATGCCGTTTGACAAAGCCACGCTGCTGTGGCGGCTGCTGCGGCTGCTGCCCGCGCTGTGTCAGGCCAATGCGGTCTATGCACCCCTGAAGCGCTACCTGTCAGGCGACAACCCGGCGCGCAAGCTGTACCAGCTGGCGTTGCAGGTGGCCGACGTGTTTGACGGCTACCAAAGCTACCGCGCCGACTGGCTGTCCGACTGGGCGCGCGGCCAGGACCTGCTGCGCGGGCCGCTGGGTGCCCCACAAACGCTGCCGCTCGAGCACGCCTGGCAGGCGCAGCTGTGGCGCGACATTCGTGCCGATGTCGGGCCCGCGCTGCGCGAGGCGTCGCGCGCCAGCGTGCACGAACGTTTTATGGCGGCCTTGTCAGGATATGAAAATAATAGCTATCAGCGCTTATCGGGCTTGCCGCAGCGGCTGATTGTGTTTGGAATTTCGTCGCTGTCGATGCAGGCGGTGCAAGCGCTGGCTGCGCTGGGGCAGTTTTGCCAGGTGCTGATGCTGGTGCAAAACCCGTGTCAGTATTACTGGGGTGACATCGTCGAAGGCCACGCCGCCTTGCGCCAGCAGGTGCGGCGCAGGCAGCAGCCCAAGGCGCGGGACGACACCGCTGCGCAGGCCAGTTCCCAGCCGTTGCCGGACCTCCAGCACACCGTGGCCGGGTCGCCCGGCGGGCATCCGCTGCTGGCTTCGTGGGGCAAGCAGGGTCGCGATTACCTGCATTTGCTCGACGGCTTTGACCAGCCCGAGGCCTACCGCGCGCACTGGCACCGCGTCGATGTGTTTGTTGATCCGGCTGCCGAAGCCGTTCCAGCGCAGCCGGCGTCGCAGCTGGCACAGCTGCAATCGGCCATCCTCAACCTGACCCCGTCGCCGCCGATGCCGCTGCACCAGCCAGACGACGGCTCGCTGCAGTTCATCACCTGCCACAGCGCGCAGCGCGAGCTTGAAGTTCTGCATGACCGGCTGCTGGCCTGGTTTGATGCCGACCCGGCGCTGCAAACACGCGACGTGATGGTGATGGTGCCCGACATGCCGACCTTTGCGCCGCACATCCATGCCGTGTTTGGCCGCTTCACGCCAGGCCAGCCGCGGCATATTCCGTATTCGGTGGCCGACACCACGGCGCGCCAAAGCCCGCTGGTGCAGGCGCTGGAGCAGCTGCTGACATTGCCCGATTCGCGGTTGACACTGGCCGACTGGCTGGCGCTGTTTGAAGTGTCGGCGCTGCGCACACGCTTTGGTCTGGACGAGGCCGGCGTGCAGCAATTGCAAACCTGGCTGAGCGCTGCCGGTGTGCGCTGGGGGCTGGATGCAGTGCAGCGCCTGGCCTGGGGGTTGCCGGCAGATGCCGTCGGTCTGGCGCACAACACCTGGGCCTTTGGCCTGCGCCGCCTGCTGCTGGGCTATGCGCTGGGCAACCCGGCAACACCGGGCGCGGTAGTCCCCGACGCGCAGGCTGCGCCGGATGATGTAGCCGGCCTCTGGCTGGGCACGCTGGCCCAGCCCGCCCTGGGTGGGCTCGATGCCCCACTGCTGGCTGGCCTGCTGGCGTGGCTGCAGGCCATCGAGCAAACCTTGCCGACGCTGCAAATCGAGCAAACCCCAGCCCAGTGGTGTCAAACGTTGCAGGCGCTGGTGGCACGTTTTTTTGACAGCACCGACGAGTCCGATGAACGCGCCTTGGCCCGCCTGCTCGAACCGCTGGATGCTTGGCGCGATGCTTGCGATGCGGCGCAACTCGACACCGCACTGCCACTGGAAGTGGTGCGCGAGCACTGGCTGGCGCAAATTTCTGCCACCGGCCTGCAACAGCGCTTTTTTGGCGGCGGCGTGCAATTTGGCACCCTGATGCCGATGCGGGCGATTCCGTTCAAACGGATCTGCCTGCTCGGCATGAACGATGGCGCTTACCCGCGCGTGCAGGCAGCGCGCGATTTCGACCTGATGGCCAGCAGCTGGCGTGCCGGCGACCGCTCGCGCCGCGAGGACGATCGCTACCTGTTTCTCGAAGCACTGCTGTCAGCGCGGCAAACGCTCTACATCAGCTGGCAAGGTCACAGCAGCGCTGACAACAGCACGCGCCCACCCTCGGTGCTGGTGGCGCAACTGCTCGACCACATCAACGCCTGCTGGAGCCCGCGCCGCCAACCCCGCGCGCAGCCGCTGCAACCGTTTTCCAGCGCCTATTTCGAGACCGGCTCGGGTCTTGAAACCTACGCCGCTGACTGGGCCAGGCTGCAACCCGCGGCGCACCCCCAGCCGTCGCAAGAGTTTATAGAAAATGAAGCTCAAGCCCTTATACAGCAAGCGCAATTGCAGCGCCTGCTGCGCCAGCCCGTCGAGGTGTTTTTTCGCAACCGCCTGCAAGTCGAGTTCGACAGTCTTGACGCGCTGGAGCAAGAGGATGAGCCGTTCGCCCTCGACGCCTTGCAGCAGCACAGCGCCGGTGTCGAGCTGCTGCAGGCCGCTCAGCCGCAGCAGGCACTGCAGCGCCTGCACGCGGCGGGCTGCCTGCCGCTGGCCGGTTTTGGCCAAAAAACCGCCAGCGAGCTGCTGGAAAAAGCGCAAATCGTGCTTGCCGCCCAGGCGCAATGGCGGCAACGCTACCCCGAACCCTTGCCTGCGCTGGCGCTGGATCTGACGCTGCAAGGCGGCACGGGGCTCAGCGGCACGCTTGACGGCCTTTGGCGTCAGTCCGATGCCAGCGACGGCTCACCCTGCCTGCAACTCTCTGCCCGCACCGGTGCTGTGTTGCAGGGCAAGGACGGCGCAATGGCCGCTCGCGTGCATGTGCTGGCCGGGCTGTGGGTCAGGCATCTGGCCGCTTGCGCCATTGGCCTGGAGCTGACCAGCGTGCAACTGGGTGTGGATGGCCAGGTGCGGTTTGGGCCGCTGAGCGCTGCGCAGGCGCGAGGCGTGCTGAACCGGCTGGCGCGTGCCTACGCCCAGGCCTGGGCCAGGCCGCTGCCGCTGGCCTGCAAAACCGGCTGGGCTTACCTGCTGACACAGCAGCAAAACGAGGCCTTGACTGACGCCGACAAGCCCGCCAAAGACCCGCATGAGGTGGCCCAGGTGGTGTTTGAAGGCGGCCGTTTTGGCGGCGAGATCGGCGAATCGGCGTACCTGCAGCGTGCCTTTGCCAACTATGAAGCGCTGGCTGACGAGCTGCCCCACTGGGCCGCTGAGCTGTACGCGGATGTGATGGCGCATGGCGATGTGTCGCAAGAGGGGTTGTCATGAGTTCGACTGGCGTGCAGCAGCACACGCTTGACCCGCTGACGCTGCCCCTGACCGGGCTGCAACTGATCGAAGCCTCGGCAGGCACCGGCAAGACCTGGACGCTGGCAGCACTTTATGTGCGCCTGGTGCTGGGCCACCAGCCTGCTGCGCCAGGGCTGGGGGCCGGCTTGTACCCGCCGCAAATCCTGGTGATGACCTTCACCGAAGCCGCCACCGCCGAGCTGCGCGAGCGCATCCGCGAGCGTCTGGCGCTGTCGGCGCGCTATTTTCAAACCCGCGATGGCGCGCTGGCCGATGATTTTTTGCAGGCTCTGGGCCGCCAGATTGCGCCAGACCTATGGCCGCAATGCGCCCACCGGCTCGACGTGGCAGCGCAGTGGATGGACGAGGCGGCCATCTTCACCCTCCACGGCTGGAGCAGCCGCATGCTCAAAACTCACGCGTTTGACAGCGCCAGCCTGTTCGAGCAAAGCGTGGTTGAAGACGGTGAACGTCTGCAGTTGCAGGCGGTGCAGGACTACTGGCGCAAGTGGCTGTACGCGCTGCCGGTGTCCGAGCTGGCGGCACTGCAGTCGGTGGGCGACACGCCGCAGGCGCTGCTGGGCCAGCTCAAGGACCGCTGGAAGCTGTCCGAGCGCGCGCCGCAGCCCGCAACCGACCTGCCGGATGCGCCCGACGTGCTGCTGGCGCGCTGGTCGCTGTGGCAGCGCCAACGCCTGCCGTTGCAGGCCGCGGCGCGTCAGGCCTGGCAAGCCGATGTGATTGACGCCGTGCGGGCCGCCGCGCTGGCCAAAACCCTCAAGGGCTACCGACCCGACTGGCTGGCGGGCTGGCTGGCACAAATGAGCGACTGGGCGCAGGGCGGCGACATCAAGCTCGACACGCTGGCGCGCTTTGGTCAGCAGACGCTGCTGGACAAGGGCTGGGCTGGCGCTGCCCGCTGGCCGGTTTTTGCGCAGCTTGAAGCCCTGCACCGTCACCTGGGGGCGGCGCCCGACGTGGCCGAAGGCTTGCTGAGCCACGCCGCGCAAGAGGTGGCGCGCGCCTACCAGCGCGCCAAGTCGCGTGCCGCGCAGTTTGACTTTGCCGACCTGCTGCAAAGCCTGTACCACGCGCTGCAAGCGCCAGATGGCCGCCTGGCCGACGCCATTGCCGCCCAGTACCCGGTGGCGCTGGTCGATGAGTTTCAGGACACCGATCCCTGGCAGTACGGTGCTTTAAGCAAAATATATAGCTGCCAGCGCAATCAGAATAAGGGCTGTAGCCTGATTTCATCTGAAACTGAAAGCGCCAGCGTCAGCGCCCAGTGTCTGGTCATGATTGGTGACCCGAAACAGGCCATTTACAGCTTTCGCGGGGCTGATCTGGCCACCTACCTGGGGGCGCGTGAGCAGGCGCAGGGCATCTACACGCTGCCGGGCAATTACCGCTCTAGCGCAGCGCTGGTGGCAGCGGTCAACCGGGTGTTTGGCCAGGCCAGCGCGCCGTTTGGCAGCGTGGCGTTTGCCCCGGTGCGCGCCTGCAACGCCAAAGTGCAGCCGTTGTACCTCAACGGCCAGCCGCAGGTGGCGCTGACCGTGTGGCAGCTGCCGTTCGACAAAACCCCGCGCAAGGCGGTGTTCATGGCCGAGATGGCCGCCGTGTTTGCCAGCCAGATGGTGGCGCTGCTGCAACAGCCCACGGTGCAGCCCGGTGACATGGCGGTGCTGGTGCGCGACCGCTTTGAGGCGGCAGCCATCCGCACGGCATTGACGCAGCGCGGCGTGCGCAGCGTCTATTTGTCCGAACGCAACAGCGTCTATGCCAGTGTGCAGGCCAGCGACCTGTGGCGCATAGTGCGGGCCGTGGCCAACCCGGGCAGCAACCGGCTGCTGCGCGCCGCGCTGGCCACGTCAACCTGGTGCCTGTCAACCCAGGCGCTCGATGCGCTGCTGGCCGACGAGGCCGGCTGGGACGCGCAGGTTGAGCAGTTCATGCAGTGGCAGCGCGTCTGGCGCACGCAAGGCTTTTTACCCATGCTCTACCGCCTGCTGCATGACCAGGGGCTGGCCGCGCGCCTGCTTGCCCAAACATCCACCAGCGCCGAAGGCGAGCGCGCCCTGACCAACCTGTTGCACCTGGGCGAACTGCTGCAAGCCGCCAGCCTGGAATTGCAAGGCGAAGGGGCACTGTTGCGCTACCTGGAAGGCCAGCTGCGCCGCCCGCAGGCCAGCGGCGAGGCAGCGCAGCTGCGGCTGGAGAGCGATGCCCACCTGGTGCAGGTCGTCACGCTGCACAAGGCCAAGGGACTTGAATACCCGTTGGTGTTCCTGCCCTTTTTGTCGCTCTACCGCAGCGAAGACAAAGACAGCCCCCGCCCTGACGAAGAGCGTCTGGCCGAAGACATCCGTCTGCTGTACGTGGCCTTGACGCGAGCCAAACAGGCACTGTGGCTGGGCGCAGCGCAGGTGCGTGGCGATGTGGAGGGCAAGTCGCCCAAACCCAAAAGCGCCTTGTCGGTGTTGCTTGGTCGCACCGCAGCCGGCGATTTGTGGCAGCGGCTGCAGACCTGGGCCAGTGACGAGATTGCCATCGCCACGGCGCCCGCGCCGACGCTGGCACGCTACCAGCCACGGGTTGAAGCCAAGACACCCCAGCCC
This sequence comes from Rhodoferax sp., assembly GCA_020048295.1. The sequence continues at coordinate 2,556 of JAIFMT010000048.1, read as the reverse complement.
GCCCGCGTGCCACAGCGGCTGCTGCTGCGCCGCTGGTGGAGCGCGAGTTTCAGCGCGCTGACCCGCGACCTGGCCCATGGCAGCGCGCCACTCTGGCTTGATGGGCGCGACGATCAACTCGCCGATGCCCAGCTTGACGCCATCGTGCCAGACGACCCATTGGCTGAAACAGCCGCGCTGGCCGCCGACCTGTTGCCACCTGAACTGGCGTACAACCAGTTTCCTGCCGGCAGCCGCTACGGCACGCTGCTGCACGACCTGCTGGAGTGGCAAGCCCACCACGGCTGGCCCGGCGCGCTGGCCGAGGCCGGTGACGCGCTGGTGCAGCAAACCCAAGGCTTGCGACTGGCAGCCGCGCACAGCGCCATGCTGGCCGGCTGGATTCGCCAGATTCTTATAACAAATATGCCTCTAGCCCATATGGGTAAAGCGCTACCAGCTATTCAATTAGCAGCATTGAACGACGCTGACTACTGGCCTGAAATGGGCTTTGCCGTGCCGGTGCAGCGGCTTGACAGCCAGGCCCTTGACGCCATGATTTGCCGCCACCTGTGGCGCGGCGCAGACCGCCCGGCGTTGCAGCCCCGCCAGCTTGAAGGCATGCTCACCGGCTTCATGGACCTGGTGTTTGTGCACCAGGGGCGCTACTTTGTGCTCGATTACAAGTCCAACCTGCTGCCCGGCTACGCGCCGGCGCAATTGCAAACCGCCATGCTGGCGCACCGCTACGACGTGCAGGCCACGCTGTATCTGCTGGCGCTGCACCGCCTGCTGAAGTCGCGCCTGCGTGAAGCCTATGACTATGACTTGCACATGGGCGGCGCGCTGTACCTGTTTGTGCGCGGCATCGACCAGCCCGGTGCCGGCCTGTTGCACCTGCTGCCACCGCGTGTGCTGATCGCGTCGCTGGATGCCGCCTTCAGCCAGACACCCAGCCCCAGCTGAGACCTTTTCAGTTTTCCGGTAAACCGTCATGACCTGCTTGCCTGAACGTCAGCCCACTCCCTTGCCGTCAATCACCCCTGACAGCACTGCCAGCCAGCTGCCGTTGACCGCGCTTGATCTGGCTTTTGCGCACTTTTTGCAGCAAGCGCAACCCAGCGCTGACCCGCGTCACGGCTGGTTGGCCGCGTTGGTGAGTCACCAGTTTGGCCGCGGCCATGCTTGCCTGGACCTGGCGCTGCTGGCACAAGCCGGTGTCGCAGCGCTGGGCTGGGAGGCGCAGCTGCAGCCTACCCTTCCCGTTGACCTGGCGCAGGCGGCCAGCAGCTTGCCGTGGGCCAGCGGCGCGTCGAGCCCGCTGGTTCTGGATGGCGCGCGCCTGTACCTGCGGCGCAACTGGCAGGCCGAAGAAAGCATCCGCGTCGCCATCCAGGCGCGCCTGGCCCAGCCTGGACGTGCCGCAGAAGGTCTGGCGCAGGCGCTCGACGCGCTGTTTGCGGCGTCACCCCAAGCTGACACCAGCCCCCCTGACTGGCAAAAGGTGGCCTGCGCACTGGCTGCGCGCGGGCGTTTGACGCTCATCACCGGCGGCCCGGGCACCGGCAAAACCACCACGGTGGTGCGCTTGCTGGCGCTGCTGCAGTCGCAGTCGGTGCAGCCGCTGCGCATCGCCCTGGCAGCACCCACCGGCAAGGCTGCCGCACGTTTGGCTGAATCGATTGCCCAGGCCGTCAAAAAGCTGCCCACCGCCATGCAGGCGCACATCCCGGCGCAGGCACAAACGCTGCACAAGCTGCTGCAGGTGCGCGCTGCTGTGGATGGCGCGCCGCTGCCGGCACTGGCGCTGGACCTGCTGGTGGTCGATGAGGCCTCAATGATTGATCTGGAAATGATGGCGCGGCTGCTGGCGGCGTTGCCGCTTGCTGCCAGCCTGATCTTGCTGGGCGACAAAGACCAGCTGGCCTCGGTGGAGGCCGGCGCGGTGATGGGCCAGCTGTGCCAGGGCGCAGCGCAAGGGCGCTATACGCCAGACACCTTGCGCTGGATACAGGCCAGCACGGCGCAGGACGTCAGCGCCTGGGCCGGCGCGGGCTCGGCGCTGGCGCAGCAAACCGTGATGTTGCGCCAGAGCCACCGCTTTGCCGCCAGCAGCGTGATTGGCCAATGGGCCAGTGCGGTCAACGCGGGCGATCAAGCGGCTGTTGCGGCGCTGTGGCACGCCACGCCGCTGTGGCAGCGCGCGTCGCTGGCCAGCGTCACCCGCTTGCAGCCGCAGCACGGTTTTGACGCGCAACTGGTTGCGTTGGTGCGCACTGGCTGGCACGACTGGCTGGGCCAGTGGCAAGCCGTGGCCAACCCTGACAGTCCGGCGCGTGACCCGCAGGCACTGGCTGCGGCGAGCCCGGTGGTGCCGGACATGGCAGGGTGCAGTGACGCACAAGCGCTACAGCAGCTCAGAGCGCTGAGGCAATTTCAGGTGTTGTGCGCGCTGCGCGAGGGGCCGTGGGGCGTGCTGGCAGTCAACCGCGCCATCGCCCGCGCGCTGGGGTTTGCGCTGCAGGGCTGGTACGCTGGCCGGCCGGTGATGGTGACGCGCAACGACTACAACCTGGG
>JAIFMT010000213.1 GCA_020048295.1 Rhodoferax sp. | reverse complement strand
TCAGTCATAGCGCAGGGTGTAGATCAGGTCGATGGCGCTCTGTTCCCCGGTCTGGGCGCGCAGTGTCAGGTTTTTGCTCAGGTCATAAAAAATGTGAAGGATGCCCAGGGCTCCGTTGAAGCTGCTCTCGTAAGCGATGTAAAAGTCTTTGGACAGTCGCTTGCCCAAGGTCACCGAGGCGGCCGCGCTGCCATCGCTACCCGTGCTGCCGGTGCTGCTGCTCGTGCCACCGCTGCTGAAGCTGATTTCATCGAGACCCAGGGCGCGGCTTGCGGCAGCCGTGATGCCCTCGCCGTTTTTGTCCAGCAAGGCCATGGCTGCCTGTTGCAACAGGGCCGATTCGGCACCGTCGGCGCTGGGTGAGCGCCCCAGCAGCAGCCAACCCAGCTTTTCGGCCTCGGGCAGGTCGGGTTCGGCATACAGCGCGATATGCGGTGCCAGCGCGGTGCCGGTGATTTGCACGCCAACACGCTGGCTGAGTTTGGGCCGAATCGCCAGAATCGTCAGTGCCGGGTTGTCTGCGGGGCCGCTGAAGCGGATCAGGCCGCGTTCAATGTCCAGCAGTTGTCCGTAAGCGCGGTAGCTGCCGCCCACGGTACGCAGCGTGCCGCTGAGCGTGGGCAGGGCAATCGCCCTGGCGGAAAGTGTGAGCCGGCCGACCAGGCGTGTTGCCACCCCCATGCCGCGCACCTGGAAATCTTTGCCAGGGTCCAGGTCAATCTGGACATCAACACCAAGCCGGCGGGGTTTGTCGGGCGTGCTGCTGGCCAGTTTTGCCGCTGGGGTGGGCAGGCGCACTGCCGCATGGCGAACCACCACGTCGTTGCCCAGTTGTGGCGCGCTGTCCTCGGGCAGGGTCAACAGTGCCTGATCGGCGACCAGCGCACCGCGCAGCGTCAACTGCCTGTCTTGCAGGTTGGCGCTGAGCTTGCCACTGACGCTGATGCGCCGCTCGGGCCGCGAACTCAGCCGCAGTGCCTGGGCCTGCGCCTGGAGTTGCAGCTGCAGCTGCCTTTCAGCCGGCAGCCAGCGCGCCGTGCCCGTGATCTCCAGCACCCCGCCCAGGCTTGCGCTGGCGGGCTTTGCCCCGGTGGCACCGGCACCGCGCAGCGTGAAGTGCGCAATCTCCAGCTGTTGGCCGGTCAACTGTGCCTGCAGCCTGCCCTGGCTGAAGTCAATGCCGTCCACCACCGAGCGCACCGCCAGGTCTTGCGCCTGCAGCGTACCCGACCATTGGGGCTGGTCCAGTGTGCCCTCCAGGTTGATGTGCGTGTTCATGGTGCCACGCAGCCGCCAGCCCGGCGGCGCCAGCGCCGACCAGGCCTCCATCGGGGGCAGATCCAGCTGCAGGCTGCCACCTACCGGCGCATGACCGGGCAGCGACCAACCATTGGCCTGGCGCTGCAATTGGGTGCTGAACGCCAGCAGCGCATGGCCTGCCCGCGCGCTGTCCCAGCGCAGGTTGGCCGCCAGGCGGTCGCCATCCAGATTGAGCTGCAGGCGCGTCTCGCGCATTCCGGCCGGCAGCATCTGGTCGCCCACGGTGCCGGCCAGCAGACGCAGGTCACCGGCGCGGCGTTCGAGCAGCAGGCTGGCGTGCAATGTGTCGGCCTGTTCGGCATCCCAGCTGCCGGCGAACACCAGATCGCTGCCCAGGCCCAGATCAACCAGCGTTTTTCCGCCCAGCAGGTCCACCCAGGCCAGCGGCAGGCCGTCGATTTGCCCCTGGCTTTGCCACTGTGCCGGTGCCACTGCGGTGCTGCGGCTGTTGGCCAACGGGCGCGCCTGCGTCCAGCGCAAGGGTTGCCACTGCACCTGGGCGTTGCCGGCCATTGGCCCGCTGATGGTGGCCGTGCCGGCCGATACCGTCAGCGTGTGGCGGTCTTTGGTGGGCAGCCAGTTCAGTGACAGTGCGGGTGTGTTGGCCCCCAGTGCGAGCTGCCAGAGCTGCTGCGGCTGGCCGGCGCGCAGGCGCAAGTCCAGCTGTTGCAGCTGCGCCTGCCAGGCCCCAGCCTGGCCCTGGCCGGCCTGAAGCTGGGCGCGCCAGCTGAGCTGACGCTGGTCCACATCGACCTCGCCGCTACTCTGAACGCTGAAGTGGCCAGGTTGACCGGCCAGGTCAACGCTCAGCGCGCGGCTGCGAACCCAGCCGGCATCGGCTGCGGCGCTGGCGCGTGGTTGCCAGTCGAGTTGCGGCGCGCGCAACTGCGCCGTCACCGACAGGTCGCGCGCCTCGTCATGCCAGCCACCTTGCCAGCGCGCATTGAGCTGCGCATGGCCCTGCAACGCCAATGGGCCGACAAACCTGGCCATGAAGGGCCAGCGCGCCAGCCAGCGCCAGGCCAATGCCGCGTCGCTGAGGTCAAGCGATGCGGTGCCCGCCCCGTCGGCACGGGCCCATTGGCCGTCAAATGTGCCGCGCAGGCCGGGCAGCGCCAGCTTGATTTGTCCCTGTACCGATTCGCGGTGTGTGTGGTAACTCAACTGGCCTTGCAGGTGCGCGGGTCCTGCATCCAGCCGCAGCTGGCTCAGGCTCAAGCTGGGCGCTGACCACACGCCTTGTGCCAGCAGTTGCAGTGGCGCGGCGCGCACCGCTGCCGATGCTGCGGGGTCATCGGGCAGCGCACCGGCCTTGCCTTGCAGCTGGGCCACAAAGCCGATGCCCTGGCCATCGTTGCGGGCTGTCAGGCTGCCGCTTACCGTGTCGGTGGGCCAGCGGGTGTCGATGGCGGCCGGGTTGATGCCCTTTAGCCGCAGCTGCGCCTGCCAGTGGCCCAGTCCGGCGGCACCACTGACTGCGGGGCTGACCTGGCCATCACCGCTCAGGCTGCCGCCAGCCCCCTGCGCCTGCAGGGTTTGCAGCAGCCATTGGCCGTGCCCGTAGTTGAAGTTGGCTTGCAGGTCTTGCAGCGGCAGGCGCTGCTGATCCAGCGCACCGACCAGCGCGTTGTGCAGCTGCACGCTGGCTTGCCAGGAATCTCCCTTGGGCTGCACCGACAAGTGGCCGGCGAGCCGTGTTTGCGGCAGCTGCGGCCACAGTTCAGCCAGGTTCAGGCCCTGCCACTGGCCCTGCGCCTGCACAACTTTTTGCGCCTGCCAGGGGGCCAGTTGGGCCGACAGCTGGGCCTGCAGGGGGAGACCGCCACCCTGCCGCGCCGCAGTGGCGGCAGCGTTTGCCAGTGGCTGCAGGCGCGCTTGCAGTGCCAGCTGTGCGTTGCGGCCAGCCAGCTGCCCTTTTAGTTCGGCGCTAGCGGCCACCGTCAGGGCCTGGGTGCTGCCGGGTACCGGGCTGCTCAGCTGACCCTCCACCTTCAGCCCAAGCGCCATGGCATCGCTGGCCTGCAACTGCCCTGAAAAAGTAAATTTATTTGATAAAATATGGCTGTAGCCCTTATTCAGTATGTGCTGATAGCTATCAAAAACATATTCAAAGCCAAATGCGCCAAAGTGCTGCGGGCGGCTGCCTGCCCACTCCAGCGCGTCCACCTGCACGCTGGCGCGCACCTTCAGCGGCAGCGCCAGGTTGCCTGGCGGCAGCGCGGGTGTGTCGGGCTCGGGGGGACGCTGGTCATCGATGCGCAGGCCACCCACGGCGAGCTGGGTTATGAGCAATTCGCCACGCAGCAGGGCGGCGGGTTCCCAGCGGATTTGCACATCGCTGGCTTCCACCCGCAGCGCGCCATGCTGCCAGCGCAGCCAACCGATGCGCCCGCCCTGCGCCAGCGCGCCTTGTGCATCGCGTACCTGCAAGCTGTGGCCTGCGGGTAGCCAGCGCGCCACCTGGGTCAGCGCCGTTGCCAGCGATGAGTCGCCCAGGCTCCACAGCAGCAGCGCCAGCGCAAGCCCCAGCAGCCCCAGCAGCGTCGCGGTGGCCGCGCGCGTCACAAGCCAGGCGCGCTTCAAAAGGTGAACCCCACATTCAGGTGCAAGCGCAATTGGCGCACCTCCACACCGTAGGCCAGGTCGATTTGCAGCGGCCCAACCGGGCTATGCCAGCGCACGCCAGCACCCAGCCCCAGCTGCGCCCGCAAATCACCCGGACGGTTGGCCACCGCGCCGCCGTCCAGAAACACCACACCTTCCCAATCGGTCAGGGCGTTGTTGCGGATGATCGGCCGTTGCCACTCCAGGCTGCCGCTGAGCAGATAGCGCCCGGCGCTGGTCTGGCCGTCGTCCAGCAGCACCCCAATGCTGCGCAGCCGGTAGCCGCGCACGCTGTTGTCGCCGCCGGCCAAAAACAGCTGGTTGGCCGGCAGGCTGGCATCGGCGCGCGCCAGCACGGCACCGGCCTGGGCTCGCACCGACAGGCGGCCGTCGCGTCGGTCGCGGGCGTTGGCAGCCCCAAGCGGCAAAAAATACTGCCAACGGGTTGCCAGCCGGACATAGGGCGCCTGCTCGCTGCCCAGCGTGGTGCCGCCGCCCACATCAATGCCCAGGGCCCAGCCGCTGGAGGGGAATGGCAAGCTGTCAAAGTGGCGCAGCGTCCAGTTGTACACCGCGCTGAGGCTCTCGGCCTGCACCGGATCAGCCTCATCGCTGGCAGCGGTGTCGGCACGGTCATATTGCAGGTAGTAATTGCGGTCGATGGTGTCGTCGGCGCGGCCGGCACCGATGCGCCACAGCTGACTCTGCGTATTGAAGCTACCGCTGCTTTGGTTGAGTACCGCCAGCGAGGCATTCATGCGCCAGCCGCGTTCGTTGGGCGGCGAGATGATGCCGGTACCGATGGACTGGCTTTCCCGGTCGAGCGACAGCTTGCTGAGGGTTCGCCAGCTGTTTGCCGGAAACTGGTTGTGGGCATGCTCAAGGCTCAGGCGCGCACCGCTGTCGGTGCTGGCCCCGGCACCAAACACCAGTTTTTGCAGGCGGGCTTCACGCAGGTTGACCAGCACCGTGGCGGCACTCGGGTCTGACTGGGTGTCGATGGCAATGAACGCGGTATTGAAAAAACCGCTTTCGGTCAGGCGCTGCTGGGCCTGCAACAGCTGGCTTTGCTCGTAGGGGTCGCCGCTGGGCAGGCGCGCCAGCTTGCGCACCAGCTCGGCCGGGTGGCGCTGCAGCCCGCTGATGCGCAGTTCGCCCAAGCGAAACAGCGGCCCGGAATCAAGCGTGACTTCCAGCCGCACCTGCCGGGTTTCAGGGTCCACATCGGCCAGCGACGCGCTGAGACGGCCCGTCGGGTAGCGCTGGGTTGTGAGCTGGCGCAGCGCCTGCTGCTTGGCGGCATCCCAGCGCGGCTGGGTAAAGCGGTTGCCCGGTGGCAACTGCCAGCTGCGCTCGATCAGCTGGCGCTGCTCAGCCGCCGCCGGGTCATCGGCAATGGCACCGGCAAAACGCAGCAGCACCTGATGCACCTGCACCGGCGCGCCGACGCTGACGCTGACCACCACCTGGCGCTGGCCGTCATGCGCCTCGCGCCTGATCTCGATCAGCGGCGCAAAGTAGCCCAGCGTGGCCACCAGATTTTCGGCATCGGGCGCGGCCAGCGCCGTCAGCCGGTCCAGCTCCTCGTCGCTCAGATCGTCCATGCTGCGGTAGCGTTGCAGGTCAAGGTGGCGCTCCAGCAGCTGGCGGATTTCGTCGTTGGCCTGGACGACCACCGCAAACGCCGCAGGTGGCGCGGTGGCGGGTGCGGTAGCCGTTTGCCGCAATGGGGCAACGGGCTGTTCAGGGGCCGTTTGTGCTGCGGCAAGGCTGTGGGCCATGCACAGTGCCAGCGCGGCAAGCCAGTTCAGCATGTCAATGGCTCAGCAGACGCATGGCCTCTTCCAGGCCTTTGAGGGTCATGGGAAACATGCGCTGTGCCATCAGTTGCTGCACGATGCTGATGCTTTGCCGGTATTGCCATACGCCTTGCGGCTCGGGGTTGATCCAGGCAAATTTGGGGTAGGCGTGGGTTAGCCGGCCCAGCCACTCGGCGCCAGCCTCTTCATTGCTGTATTCGACACTGCCACCGGGCTGCAGAATTTCATACGGGCTCATGGTGGCATCGCCAATGAAGATCAGCTTGTAGTCCTTGTTGTATTTGCGGATGATGTCCCAGGTGGGAAATTTTTCGGCAAAGCGGCGGCGGTTGTTTTTCCAGACAAAGTCGTACACGCAGTTGTGAAAGTAATAAAACTCCAGGTGCTTGAACTCGGCCTTGGCGGCGCTAA
>JAIFMT010000112.1 GCA_020048295.1 Rhodoferax sp. | reverse complement strand
ATGGCAAAAATGCGCCTGGGCACCACGCCAGACTGGATCAGCCGGCCAATCTTGTGCGTGATCACCCGGGTTTTGCCAGAACCGGCGCCGGCCAGCACCAGGCACGGGCCGTGCAGGTAGTTCACCGCCTCTTGCTGGGCGAGATTGAGACCGGAGTTGGGGGATTGGGACATGAAGGGGGCGAATCATACCCAGCCGGTCCGCCAGTGCAGAGACAATCGACGCGTGCTAAAAATCTTCACCCTCACCTTTCCCTTCTTCGCCCTGGTTCTGGCGGGCTATCTGGCGGCCCGGCGGCGGCTGTTGCCGCTGGAGACGATTCCCGGGCTCAATGGTTTTGTGCTGTTTTTTGCGCTGCCGTGCATGCTGTACCGCTTTGGCGCGCACACGCCCATTGCCAAGCTGCTCGATGGCCCGGCGGCGCTGACCTGGCTGCTGTGCGGGCTGTTCATGGTCGGTTACACCGTGACCACCAGCCTGAACAGCCGCATTGGCTGGAACGATGCCGCTTTTGGTGCGCTGGTGGCGGCGTTTCCCAACTCGGGCTTCATGGGCGTGCCGCTGATGGTGGCGCTGCTGGGGGCGCAGGCGGCTGGCCCCACCATTTTGACCATGGCGATCGACATGATCGTCATCAGCTCGCTGTGCATTGCGCTGTCACGGCTGGACGGGGCCGACCAGCACGGCGCGGCCAAAGCCCTCAAGAACGCCCTGCGTGGCGTGCTGACCAACCCGATGCCGTGGTCGATCTTGCTCGGGGCATTGGCCTCGCTGCTGTCGTTCGAGCTGCCCGCGCCGCTGAACCAGGTACTCAATCTGCTGGCCGATGCGGCCTCACCGGTGGCGCTGTTCACCATCGGCACGGTACTGGCGCGCGCCCAAATGCTGGCGGCCAGCGGCCAGGAAAACGCGCCGCTGCGGCGTGACTATTTGCCGGTGGCCTTCAAAAAGCTGCTGTTGCACCCGCTGCTGGTGCTGCTGGTCGGTGGCTCGCTGATGCAGCTGGGTTTACCACTGTCACGCTTTGCGCTGACCGTGCTGGTGCTGGTGGCGGCGCTGCCCAGTGCCAGCAATGTGTCGCTGCTGGCCGAGCGCTTTGGCGCCAACAACGGGCGCGTGGCACGCATCATTCTGGTCTCGACAGCCGCTGCGTTTGTCAGCTTTTCACTGATGGTCGCCTTGTTGGTGCCTTGATCCTGTCAGCCGCAGGTCGGTCGGTGGGCGGCCGAGCTGGCAATTTTTGATTTGTATCAATATTGATTTTCCTGCCGGGTGTCCAATCGGTGTCACATGGAAATTGCAGCGCCCGGCGTGTTTGCCAGCAGCGACTGCGGAAAGAAAACAATGTCTGTCTGGGTTACTTACACCGCCACAGCGGTGCTCGGGGTGCTGCTTGGCACCGCACTTTTCTTCTTCACACTGACACGCGGCGCGCTGCTGATGCGCGCAGCCCTGGGGCGCTTGCAGCAAGAGGCGGCGCATGTCTATCCGATTTACTCCAACTTGCGGCTGATCCGGCTGGTGGACTGGCAGCCGGTGATTGCCGCCATTTTGCTGTTTCAGTACAGCCGGCTGGTGTCGATCATCACGCACGGCCTGCGCCACTCAGACCTGACAGGCAAGTCGGTGCTGATCACCTCGTGCGCCTTTGGCAATGTGTTGCCCCGGGTGGTGCGGGCATCGGTCAAGGCCGGGGCCAGCCAGGTGCTGGTGGCCGACATCATTCAAAACGAGCTGGACCACGCCCGCAGCAAGCTGCAGGCGTTTGCCCAGCACACCGTCTATCTGAAAGACAACGCCACCGCCATGCAGCTGGCCAGCGGCTCGGTGGATGCCAATGTGATTTTTTTCTTGCTGCATGAACTGCCGCACCACCTGAAAGAGCAGGCCTTGAGCGAGGCGATGCGAGTGCTGGCCCCCGGCGGGCGGCTGTACCTGGCCGAATTTCACCGGCCGCGGCCACTGTTGCTGCGCGCCTTGAGCTGGACTTACTTCAAGGTGTTCGAGCCCTGGGGACTGGCACTGTGGAACACGCACGACCCGGTGCAGCAACTGCAAGCCATGCCAGGCGTGCGCTGCCAGCGCCATGTGGTGTTCTTTGGCAACTTCCAGGTGATCGTCGCCACCAAGGGTGCTGATTAAATAATCAACGGATCCACATCGATCGCCCAACGCAGCAGGCCCTTGCACTCGGGCTGGCTGCGACTGGCGTGCAGCACGGTCTGCCAGGCGTGCAAAAAGCGTTGCAGGGCGGTGCGCGACGGGCTCTCGATCAGCAGCTGGGCGCGCTCGATGTTGGCAATGCGCGCAATGCTCATCGGCACCGCCGGGTACAGCGTGATGTGCGTCAGCAGCTGCGCCGCATCCATCATGTGTGCGCTGGCCTGCGCCGCCAGATTCAAGAACGCCTGCGCCGCTTCCTGCGTGCGCGCTTCGGCGCGCACCAGCGCCTGAAAACTGAACGGCGGCATGCCAGCCTGCTCGCGCTCCACCAGCTGCGACTGGGCAAACGCCGGAAAATCGTGGCGCTTGAGCGCCTCAAACAACGGGTGCGTGGGATGAAACGTTTGCACCCACATCTCGCTGCGGCTGGTGTTGCCGGCATCGCGCCCGGCGCGGCCTGCGGCCTGCATCAGCAGGCCAAACAGCCGCTCGGGGGCGCGAAAATCGCTGGAAAACAAGGCGCTGTCCGGGTTGACGGCTGCCACCAGCGTGATGCGACGAAAGTCATGGCCCTTGGCAATCATCTGCGTACCCACCAGCACATCCACCTCGCCCGAATGCACCTGGGACAACTGCGCCTCCAGCGCGCCCTTGAAGCGCGTGCTGTCGGCATCAATGCGGACGATATTGACCGGGCGGCCATCGGGTCGGCGCAGCTCGGCCAGCAGCTGCGCCAGCTGCTCCTCAAGCCGCTCGGTGCCGCGCCCCACTGGCGCAATGTCAAGGTTGCCGCAGTCGGGGCAGGCGCGTGGCACGCGTTCGGTAAAACCGCAGTGGTGACAGCGCAGTGTGCGGTCGATCTTGTGAAACACGCGGTAGGCGCTGCAGTGCGGGCAGGTACTTTTCCAGTCGCAGGCATTGCAGCTCAGCACCGGGGCATAGCCGCGCCGGTTCAAAAACACCATGCTTTGCTCGCCGCGCGCAATGCGCTCACCGATGGCTGCGAGCAGCGGTGGCGAGATCACGCAGCCCTTGGGCTGGTGGTTCATGTCCACGCGGCGTACCAGTGGCAAGGCACCTGCAACCATGGGCAAGCTGCCTGCAGCAGCGGGCAGCGCGGCACTGGAGCCAACCCGGCTGGGCATCTCCAGGCGCTGGTAGCGCCCGCCCTCAAGCGCCGGGCGGCTGTGGTGCCAGCTCTCCAGCGACGGCGTGGCCGAGCCCAGCAACACTTTGGCCCCCTCCAGCCGGCCCCGGTAAACCGCCAGGTCGCGCGCCGAGTAGCGCGCCCCCTCATGGCTTTTGTAGCTGGGATCGTGCTCTTCATCGACGACGATGAGTTGCAGCTGCGGCATCGACGCAAACACCGCCATGCGCGTGCCCAGCACGATGCGCGCGCTGCCCTGGTGCGCCGCCAGCCAGCTTTTCAGGCGCTGCGCCGGGGTCATGCCGCTGTGCATCGACACCACCGCGTCAATGCCATAGCGGGCACAAAAGCGGGCTTTGAAGCGCTCCTCGAGCTGCGGCGTCAGGTTGATTTCGGGCACCATCACCAGGGCCTGGCTGTGCTCCGACTGCGCCAGCAGCTCGGCGGTGCAGCGCATGAACACCTCGGTCTTGCCACTGCCGGTGGCGCCAAACAGCAAGAACGGCCCAGGATTTGCATTAAATTGGCCTATAGCCCTTTGCTGCTCTGCGGTAAGTGCTACATCTTCAATAGCTACGTCAAGATCACGCGGGGTGGCGGGTGGGGTCGCTGCGGGCCGGCGGGCCGGTCGGCTCAGGCGGCGCGCCAGCTGCACGCTGGTCAGATCACGCAGCTGCGGTGGCAAGGCGGCCAACGCCACTTCGCCGGCTGAGCGCTGATAGTAAGCAGCCGCAAACGTGATCAAGGCCCGCCAGTGCGTGCCCAGCGGCGGCAAATCCAGCAGCGCAGCGGCGATCGGGCGCAGCTTGGCGGGGTCGAGCGCAGTCAGCTCAGGGCTTGCGCTGTCCCACACCACCCCAAGCAGCTCGCGTTGGCCCAGCGGCACACGCACCAGGGTGCCCGCCGGCAAAGGCTGCGCACTGAGGTAGGTCAGCGCACCGGCCACCTGGCTGTACGCCGGCGTGTGCAGCAACACCGCCACCCGGTGCGCGGCCGGGCATTGAGCTTGGGCTGGATTGTTCAAGTGAACTGGTGCAATGACGCTCTAAGTGATTGATTTTTTGTGGTTTCACAAGTCATCCAAGTTTTTTGTGGATAACTTTGTGGACAGTGCGTCGAAAGACCCTGCGAGGCCTTGTAAATCAAGGCCTTTGTTAGCCTGCCTAAAAATAATGCAAAAAATAAAACCATTCAAAATCAACAAGTTGCATTCGCTACCGGTTTGCTAGCAAAAAACCGGGGGCAAGATTGGCTTACGACAAATCTTCACCAATTTTGTGCATAAGTTACAAAAAAATTCTTTGCCCGGGTGAAAAACAGGTGCTAAAAGTGCTATTGCGACGGCGCCAGGCGGTTGACCAAAGTCAACGCATCTGGCGCGAATGGTGGTGAACGGCCTGCACCAGCGCCGCCACATGCTCGGGCGGCGTGTGCTGGCTGATGCCGTGGCCCAGGTTGAAGATGTGCGTCGGCCCCTCGCCGGCACCGGTGTGCGGCGTGCCAAAGGCGTTCAGCACTTTCTTCACCTCAGCCTCGATTTGCGCCGGCTTGGCAAACAGCACGTTGGGGTCGAGGTTGCCTTGCAGCGCCTTGCTGCCACCCACCAGCGCGCGCGCCTTGGTCAGGTTGACGGTCCAGTCCAGCCCGAGCACGTTGCAGTCGAGCTCTGCCATTTCTTGCAGCCACTGGCCACCACCCTTGGTGAAGACGATGCTGGGAATGCGCGCGCCGTCCCAGGTTTTGTGCAGTTGCGCCAACACGCGGCTGGTGTAGCCCAGGCTGAATTCCTGAAACGCGCCGTCAGCGAGTACGCCACCCCAGCTGTCAAACACCATCACCGCTTGGGCGCCGGCTTCGATCTGCGTGTTGAGGTACAGCGCCACGGCATCGGCGTTGACCTGCAGCATGCGGTGCATCAGGTCAGGGCGGCTGTAGAGCATGGTTTTCACCAGCCGGTAATCATCCGACCCCGCGCCTTCGACCATGTAGCAGGCCAGCGTCCACGGGCTGCCCGCAAAGCCGATCAGCGGCACCCGGCCATCGAGCGCGCGGCGAATCGAGGTGACGGCATCGAACACGTAGCGCAGCTTGGCCATGTCGGGCACGGCAAGCCGGGCCACGGCGGCCTCGTCACGCACCGGCGCGGCAAACTTGGGGCCTTCGCCCAGCGCAAAGCTCAGGCCCAGACCCATCGCATCGGGCACCGTCAGGATGTCGCTGAACAAGATGGCCGCATCAATTGGAAAGCGGTCGAGTGGCTGCAGTGTGACCTCGGTGGCAAAGTCGGTGCTGGTGGCCAGCCCCATGAAGCTGCCGGCTTTGGCGCGAGTGGCACGGTACTCGGGCAAAAAGCGCCCGGCCTGGCGCATCATCCAGATCGGTGTGTAGTCGGTGGCCCGGCGCAGGCAGGCACGCAAAAAAGTGTCGTTCTTGAGCGCGGCAAAGGTGGATGGTGCGGATGTATTCATGCCTGAATTGTCGCATTCAGACCTGCCGTTGACCTGCAAGGACGTGGTGTGCACACCACCACCGGCGCAGCGATTTTGCCGTCGGAATCCAATCCGGGCGGCGGCGGCCGGTTTGGCAGCTAGCGCTCGTCCGCATCAGGCGCTGCCCCGACGATCACGGCACATCACGAAGGCGTTATTACTTCAATAGCTGTCAGCGCATGTACACCAAGGGCTAGAAGCCTTTTTCGCATACAAAGCACGGCCTTGTCCTTGCTCAGCAGCAGCGCCTGGTGGGCGACAGCCAGGTCGATGAATTTCTGGTCGTCGCGGTCGCGGCAGGTGACGCTGGCCTTGGGGGCTGCGCTCACAAAACTAGCCTGTGAGGCAAAGCGCGCCAGC
>JAIFMT010000069.1 GCA_020048295.1 Rhodoferax sp. | reverse complement strand
TGAAATCGACAGCACAAACATGGCCCCGGTGGTGTAGCCGGCGGACACGGTGTGGACAAACTTGGCCTGGGCGTCCGGGTTGAACAGCACCGCCCAGAAGTCGGTCATTTCCATGCGCATGGTCAGGTAGCTGAACTCTGAGCCCACCGGGTTTTGCATCCAGCCATTGGCAATCAGAATCCACAAGGCGCTCAGATTGGTGCCAACCGCCATCAGCAGCGTCACCAGCAAGTGCTGTGGGCGCGACAACCGGTCCCAACCAAAAAAGAACAGGCCGATCATGGTCGATTCAAGAAAAAAGGCCATCAGGCCCTCAATCGCCAGCGGTGCGCCAAAAATGTCACCCACATAGTGCGAGTAGTAGGCCCAGTTGGTGCCAAACTGAAATTCCAGCGTGATGCCGGTGGTGACACCCAGCGCAAAGTTGATGCCAAACAGCTTGCCCCAAAATCGCGTCATGTCTTTCCAGACCACGTTGCCGGTCATCAAATAAACGCTTTCCATGATGACCAGCATCCACACCATGCCGATGGTCAGCGGGACAAATAAGAAGTGGTACAGCGCTGTCGCGGCAAACTGCAGCCGCGACAAGTCAACCAGTTGTTCAGAAATCAAGGGGACTCTCCTAGGGCGGGGTCAGGACGGGACAACAGAAACCGGTCAGCCACCCGGCCTCCATCAACGGCGACGCGCTGGTCACGCACAAACCCCCACCACAGCCCAACCAGAATGGCCAGTTTGATCAGCAGCACGACGGCCAGCTTGGTGACAAGTGTTTTATCGAGGGGTTTCATGGCGCAATACAACGAGTTGTCCTGGCTGCAATCAAATTTCGTGCCACACCAAAAGAAAAAAAACTTGTTCTGATTCATTGGTTTACAAAGAGAAACAGGCTAAAAGACCAAATTTGTCAGTGCCATGACTGCCACAAGGGGCAGCATGTCAGTGATCTGCCATAAACTCTGCCAATCACTGCCAATAGTTATCGCCACCATGAAACCACTGCCCGAACTCATGTCCTTTCTGGAAGGTTTGCCAGAGCCCCACATCCTGTTTGACCTGCAATACCGCATCCTGGGGGCCAACGCCGCCTACCGCCGTCAGTTCAGCCCGGACCGCAGCGTGGTGGGACGCACCTGTTTTGAGGTGTCACACCACATCAGCGTCCCTTGTGACCAGGCGGGCGAATCATGCCCGCTGCTGCAGGCGCGCGAATCGGGACAGCGCGAGCGCGTGTTGCACCTGCACCATACCGCCCGGGGTGAGGAATACGTCAACATCGAACTCGCGCCACTGCTTGATGCCGATGGTGAACAAGCTTTTTTCATTGAAAAAATGGAGCCACTGCGGGTGGCGCAAGGGCAGCCGACGGCGCAGGGCCTGATTGGCCGCTCTGGCGTTTTTCAGCAAATGCTGGCGCTGGTGGCGCGCGTGGCACCGTCGATGGCCACGGTGCTGCTGCTCGGTGAGTCGGGCACTGGCAAAGAGCTGGTGGCCCGGGCCGTTCATGAGGCCAGCCAGCGTGCCACCCGGGCGCTGGTGCCGGTGGACTGCTCCAGCCTGCCAGAAAACCTGTTCGAGTCCGAACTCTTTGGCCATGAGCGCGGTGCCTTTACCGGGGCTAACACGGCGCGCGGCGGGCTGGTGGAGGCTGCCAGCGGCGGCACCCTGTTTCTCGATGAAGTGGGCGACATCCCGCTCACGATGCAAGTCAAGCTGCTGCGGCTGCTGGAGACCGGTACCTACCGGCGCGTGGGCAGCACCGAGCAACGCCACGCCGACATCCGGGTGGTGTCGGCTACGCACCGCGATCTGGACCAGATGGTGGCGCAGGGGCGCTTTCGGGAAGATCTGTATTACCGGCTCAGCACTTTCCCGATCCACCTGCCGGCACTGCGTGAACGCCGCGACGATATCGTGCTGCTGGCCGCAGCACTGCTGGCCCGGGTGGCACCCCATCGCAAACTCAGCATCAGCTACGCAGCCCTTGAATTGCTACAAGCACAAGACTACCCTGGCAATGTGCGCGAATTACGCAACCTGCTGGAGCGCTCTGCCCTGCTGTGTGATGGCACCACGCTGGACCAGACGCACGTGCAGCAAGCGCTGCAGTCAGGTCGCCGCCCCACCGGGCAAATCGACCTGCGCAGCCCCCCCGCAGCAACCCACCTGATCCTCAGCAGCAACCCGCTGCCCGCCGCAGCACCTGGCGCGTTGAAATCCGTCGAACGGGCCGCGCTACACGAAATGGCCAAAGCGCACGCCGGCAGCCGGTCGGAGTTGGCCGCCAAGCTGGGCATCAGCGAGCGCTCACTGTATCGCAAGCTCAAATCCATGCAGCCTGAGAGCGATTTGCCTGCACCAACGTCAACACCGTAACGGATTCGTGTGCCGGGCTGGACCACTCACGCCGGGACGATGGCCAAATCCTGCAGGGCCAAGGCGATGGCATGCACCGCCTGCGCCATGTCGGCGGGGCCAATGGCACCAATGCAGCCGACGCGAAAGGTCTCCACCTGGGTCAGTTTGCCGGGGTACAACAAGAAGCCACGCGCCTTGACTGCTGCGTAAAAAGCCTTGAAGTCATAGGCTGGGTCATTCGGTGCATGAAAGGTGACGATGATCGGTGCCTGAATGGCCGGGTCCAGAAACAGCTTGAACCCCAGCGCCTGCATGCCACTCACCAAGGTCTGGTAGTTTTGCGTGTAGCGCGCCAACCGGGCCGGCTGCCCGCCTTCGGCCTCAAACTGGGCAATCGCCTCATGCAGCGCCACCACCACATGGGTGGGCGGCGTAAAGCGCCATTGCCCGGTTTTTTCCATATACACATACTGGTCGTACAAATCCATCGCGAGTGACTGGCTTTGGCCCGCGCACCCCTCAAGCACCGCCTGGCGAATGAACACAAAGCCCATGCCCGGCACGCCCTCCAGACACTTGCCGCTGGCGGCGATCAGCGCATCAAAGCGTGTCTGGCGCGCATCAATCTCCAGCGCGCCAAAGGAACTCATGGCATCGACGATCAAGCCCTTGCCATGCGCCAGGCACACATCAGCCACCGCCTGTAGCGGATTGAGCACGCCAGCCCCGGTTTCGCAGTGGATCAGCACCACATGGGTCACTGAGGCATCGGCTTGCAGATGCGCATCGAGCGCGCTGGCTGACACGGGCTGCGCCTCATCAAAGCCCAGCACCGTGCAGCGCCGCCCCATCAGGCTAGTCAAGCGCACCGCGCGTTTGCAATACGCGCCGTTGTCAAGCACCAGCACATGACCGTCGCGCGGCACCAGGGTGGCCACGGCTGCTTCAACACTGAAGGTGCCGCTGCCCTGCAAGGGCACCACCCCATGCGAATCCGCGCCGTGAATGATGTTCAACAGGCTCTTGCGCACGCTGGCGGTCACCGCGTTGAAATCTGCGTCCCACGAACCCCAGTCTTTCAGCATGGCAAGTTTGGTGCGCAGCGTGGTGGTGAGCGGGCCGGGAGTCAGCAAAATTTTGTCTCTGTCCATGATGTGTTGAATGAGTGAAAGATAGGTTTATCGCTTGACCACGCGCCAGGCCTGGGTGCGCCGGTTAACCCACCAGGCCAGTGCCATGAACAGCAAGGTAGCCAGCGTGCTGGCCAGGCCGATCAACACCGCCATGGCGGCGGCCGCGCCCATTTCACCGGCTTCGTCAAGGTTCAAAATGGCGATCGAGGCCACCTTGGTCTCGGGCGAGTACAAAAACACCACCGCCGAGATGGTGGTCATGGCGTTGATGAAAAAGTAGCGCGCAATGTCAATCAGCGCGGGTGAACACACCGGCAGCGTGACGCGCCAGAAGGTGCGGTAAAAAGGCACCTTGAGCGACGCGCTGACTGCCTCAAACTCGCTGTCCAGCGCCTTCAGTGCCGTCACGGCCGTCAGGTGCCCGGTGGTGTAAAAGTGCACGATGCTTGACAAGGTAATCAGCATCAGTGTGTGGTACAGCCCGTTCAGCGGGTTGCCCGCTGCGTTAAAAAAGAAAATATAGCCCAGGCCCAGCACCAGGCCCGGCACGGCCATTGGCACCACGGCCAGCATCCGCATCAGGGTGCGCACCGTGTTCATGCCTTTGGTTTTTTCCAGCAAATACGCCCCCAAAAACACCAGCGCCGTCCCCAACAAGGCGGTGCTGCCGGCCATCTTCAGGCTATTGAAAAACGCCACACCCACCTCGGCATCGAGCAGGCCCAGCGTGTAGTGGCGCAGGCTCGGTGTCAGGTTGTACGGCCAGAACGTGGCAAACGAGGCAAAGATCGCCATGCCCAGCATCGCCAGCACCAGGAAGGCAATGGCACTGCAAAAAAGCGTCATCAGCCCATCAAAGCCTGCCGATGGCTTGGCCACATAAGGAATGGCGCGCGCGGTCAGCATGGCCGTCTGGCGGCGGTTCACATAGTTGTCCACCGCAAACGTCAGCACCGCCGGGGTCAGCAGCAAGATCGCCACCACGGCACCTTTGGCAAAGTCTTGCTGGCCAATCACCAGTTTGAACACGTCGGTGGCCAGCACGTTGAAGTTGCCGCCGATCACCTTGGGGATACCAAAGTCGGTGATCACCAACGTGAACGTCACCAGCGCAGCCGAGATCAGGCCATATTTGGCCCCCGGCAGCGTGATGGTGAAAAATTTGCGCAGCGCGGTGGTGCCCATGGCATCGGCCGCTTCGTACAGGCGCGCATCTGACAGTGACAAAGCCGTCACCAAAATCATCAGCGTGTGCGGAAACACTGCAAAACACTCGGCCAGCACCACGCCAGGCGCGCCATAAATCTGATCAATGCCAATGTCTTGCATGGCCGCCTTGAGCACGCCCTGATTGCCAAACCAGTAAATCAGCGAAATCGCCGACAGCAGCGACGGGGCCAGCAAGGGCACCAGGGTGATGCCACGAAACAGCGCCTTGAAAGGCATGCAGGAGCGCGTCAGCGCGTAGGCAAACACAAAGGCCAGTGGCAAGCTGATCAGGGTCACCACCCCCGACACCCACACGCTGTTCCACAGGCTGCCCAGCAGTGCCGGGGTTTGCGCGTAAGCCACAAAATTGGCCAAACCAGCAAATTGCCCCGACCTGTCCAGCAAGGCCTGCTGCAGGATGGCGAGCAAGGGCATTGCCACAAATACTATTAAAAATAGAGCTATCAGCGCAAGCAGGGCATGGGCTAGACGGTCAATCCAATGATAATTCAAGCGAAACGCCCTGGCCCTGCTTGCAAGCACCGCTGCCATCAAAACACCTTGATGCGGTTTGGCAGCAGCTTGAGCTGCAGTGTGGAGCCCACCTGCAAGGACTGCTCAGCCAAAAAATGAAGTGGCAAATACACCACCAACTTGTGCGCATCAAGCGACCAGGAAGCCACTTGCACATGGCAATACGCACCCAGAAAGTCTATTTTTTCAATGTGCGCATCAAACACATGCGCTTCACCTGGCGCAATTGGCTGCGCCAGCACGTCTTCGGGGCGCAAATACGCCTTCACCGGGCCATTGTTGCTGCCAAAACCGGGCAGGCTCAAACGCCCCAGTTGCAAGCTGCCGTTAACCCGGTTGGCCGGCAGCACATTGACCTTGCCGACAAAGTCCGCCACGAAGGGCGTGGCAGGCTCGCGGTAGATTTGCAGCGGCGTGCCCACCTGTTCAATCACACCTTGCTTCATGACCACTATGCGGTCAGCCACACTTAGCGCTTCTTCCTGATCGTGCGTCACCATGATGGTGGTGACACCCAGGCTTTGTTGCAGGCTGCGAATTTCCCCGCGCAGACGCACGCGCTCCAATGCATCCAGCGCCGACAGCGGCTCATCGAGCAGCAGCAAGCCCGGTGCCGTGGCCAGCGCCCGCGCCAGCGCAATGCGCTGCTGCTGCCCACCCGAAAGCTGCCCCGGAAACTTGCCCTCGCTGCCCGGCAAACCAACCAGCTTGACCAGCTCGGTGACCCGCTGCTGCACCTCGGCACGTGGGGTCTTGCGGTTCACCAGCCCATAGGCCACGTTGTCAAACACGCTCAGGTTGGGAAACAACGCGTAGCTCTGAAACACGATGCCGTAGTCGCGCAGCGCCGGCGGCAGGTTCGAGATATCGCGCCCGGCCTGAAAAATCTGACCGGCTGACTGCACCTCCAGCCCGGCAATGATGCGCAGCA